>DLRV01000013.1 GCA_002500565.1 Holosporaceae bacterium UBA7879 | reverse complement strand
GCTGGGCACTCTAGAAAAACTGCCGGTGATAAGCTGGAGGAAGGCGGGGATGACGTCAAGTCCTCATGGCCCTTACGGTCTGGGCTACACACGTGCTACAATGGTGGTGACAGAGGGCAGCAATATCGCAAGATAAAGCTAATCCCAAAAAACCATCTCAGTTCGGATTGGACTCTGCAACTCGAGTCCATGAAGTTGGAATCGCTAGTAATCGTAGATCAGCGTGCTACGGTGAATACGTTCTCGGGCCTTGTACACACCGCCCGTCACGCCATGGGAGTTGGTTTTACCTTAAGCCGGTGCGCTAACCGCAAGGAAGCAGCCGTCCACGGTAGGGTCAGCGACTGGGGCGAAGTCGTAACAAGGTAACCGTAGGGGAACCTGCGGTTGGATCACCTCCTTTCTAAGGATATTGATGTTTGTTTAGGCAAACATCCGGGTTGTTGTCTATTTATCTCTTTATAATATTAGCTAGTGCTAGGTGTATCTTAAATGTTTACTGGGCTAGTAGCTCAGTTGGTTAGAGCGCGCGCTTGATAAGCGTGAGGTCGGAGGTTCAAGTCCTCCCTGGCCCACCACTCCTAAAAATTCACTTAAACTTTGAAAAACTATTTTTGGCAGGTCGCGCAGAAGAAGCTGGATCGACCAGTCTGTGCTTGACGGGTTATTTGGCCGACACATCCATGACGACGACATGGTTTGTTTTCTTGGTTGTAAACCCATAGGTGATGCTGGAAATACCCAAGAGATTGGTCAGGGGATTTGAAATCGCGGATTGAGGTGCCACCATAGCGTATTGCTTTTTTCAAAACCAGCTTAATGGCAAAAGATAAGGAACGTAGTTGTAGGGGTTTGAGAGTATTGGCTAATTGGTAGGGCGATATTTTTGAGAGAAATAGAGCCTCACAAGCATAGATATTGCCCAGACCGCTGATCTTTTTTTGATCGAGGAGAAGGGTTTTAATGGGTTGTTTTGATTGGTTGCAAATAGAAGATAAAAGTTGTGATGTGAGTTTATTAAGGGCGCATGGAGCTGGATTATGGTTTAGCTGATTGACATAGAGGACCGAGCCAAATCGGCGCGGGTCGTTCAGAATAAGGCTGCGGTTGGATTGGAAATTAATTTGATAATGATCATGCTTCTTCAAGGTGATTGTATCAGAGGGGACAAGGCGTAAAACACCCGACATACCTAAATGAATAGAAAAATCAAGATCAGGGATGTTTGTTTTGAAAACAATATATTTGTGCTGTCTGATAATTGATTGAATGGTAAGACTTTGATTTGAATTTTGAAGGCTTGGATGAATTGGAAAGCGTAAATCTGATCTGAAAGAAGTTTGCTGAAGGATGGTATCTCCAGTTAAAGCTGAGCTTAAATAACGAACACAGGTTTCAACTTCAGGCAACTCTGGCATTTAGACGATTTATGTTGGTTAGCTTTTGATAACCTTTTCTTGAAAAAAACACCAGCTAATCTATTATGGTATTAATTAAGGTATAGGAAACTGATGAGCGCTGAAAAAAGACAAAATATCCAAGATGTATTTCTGAACACGCTTCGTAAGGCAAAAACACCCTTAACAATTTTTCTAGTTAATGGAGTTAAATTGCAAGGTGTTGTTACAGCGTACGATAACTTTAGCGTTCTGGTGCGCAGAGAGGGTCAGGTGCAATTGGTTTACAAGCATGCTATTTCCACCATCATGCCAAATGGAGCTGTTAAGCTTTATGATGAGAATGAATCTACTAAGTCAGATTCATAATCTACTTAGAAACTTGGTGATTTATGAGCCAATCTAAAGCAATTGTTCTGCACCCTGATATACATCGACTACCGGCAATTGAGCGGCAGTATCGCCTTGATGAAGCCAAAAGTCTGACGCATGCACTTGGGCTCTCGATTATTCATAGTGAGGCTTTTCAAGTGAACAAACCTCGCGCTGGCACGCTTTTGGGACATGGAAAGATTGAAGAGATCTCTGCAATTGTAGAAGCACAACCCTGTGATGTGGTGATTGTGGATACGCAATTGTCACCGATTCAGCAGCGTAATTTAGAAAAAGAGTTGAATGTTAAGGTGTTGGATCGAACCGCCTTGATTCTTGAAATCTTTGGTGCGCGTGCTCAAACCCGTGAAGGTGTTTTACAAGTTGAGCTAGCGGCTTTGACACATCAAAAAAGTCGACTTGTGCGGTCATGGACGCACCTTGAAAGACAGCGTGGGGGGCTTGGGTTTATTGGGGGGCCGGGTGAATCACAAATGGAGCTTGACCGGCGGATGATTAATCAGCGTATTCGGGTGATTAAGCGTGATTTGGAAAAGGTTAAGCAAACGCGCTCGCTGCACCGACGGAAGCGTGAGAAAATCCCTTATGATGTGGTGAGTTTGGTTGGCTATACGAACGCGGGTAAATCGACGCTGTTTAATGCTTTGACCGGCGCAAGTGTTCTTGAAAAAGACCAGTTGTTTGCAACATTGGACCCAACCCTTAGATCATTAACTTTACCACATGGGCGTAAGGTGATTTTGTCCGATACGGTTGGATTTGTTTCTGATTTGCCCCACGAGTTGGTTGCCGCCTTTCAGGCAACGTTGGAAGAGGTTGTTTCTGCTGATATCATTTTACATGTGCATGACGTGGTCAATCCTGAAGAGGAAAAGCACACAAAAGAGGTTAACAAAGTGCTTGAGATTCTTGGGGTCAATCCTGAATCAGAAAAAATCATTCATGTGTACAACAAAATGGATTTACTTTCTGAGAATGAACTAGCTGAGAAAAGAGAGGTTTTGGTTTCTCGGGGCAATGGTCTGTTGGTTTCAGCGATGGACCTCAATAGTTTGCATCCTTTGCGGCAGATGATAGAAGCGCAACTTCAACAAGAGGATGTTGTTTTACAAGCAACAGTGCCGGCCCATGATGGTGAAGCATTGGCATGGCTTTACCGAAGAGGCAGTGTTAAGCAAAGCAAGAATTTGAATGAGACACTAAAGATTGATGTTGAGATGAGCCCGGCTGATGTAGCCGCCTTTCAAAAAGCTTATCCAGACTATGTTTAATAGGCCTTTGCTTTGCCCACTTGAATCCAATTGAAAACACGATTATATCATCATCATGACAACAATATTTGCCCTTGCTAGCGGCCATGGTCGATGTGGTGTAAGTGTGGTTCGTGTGAGCGGGCTACAGGCCCTTGATGCTGCGCGTCATTTATGCCCGAAGTTGCCGAAAAATGTGGTGCCGCGGCAAGCGTATTTTACAAAATTACTGGATATAAAAGGCGCAGAACTTGATCAGATTTTGCTGCTTTATTTTCAAGCGCCTCACAGCTTTACGGGCGAAGATGTGGTTGAGTTTCATTGCCATGGCAGCGCTTATGTGATTGAAACGTTACTGTCTATTTTGGCAGAACAACCAGGCTTAAAAATGGCTGAGCCCGGCGAATTCACCCGGCGAGCATTTGAAAATGGTAAGCTTGATCTAACCCAAGCTGAGGGGCTCTATGACCTTATTCACAGTCAAACAGAAGCGCAGCATCATTTGGCATTGGGTCAGTTGAATGGAGCACTATCTGAGAAATATCAAAGTTGGCATGAGCAGCTTAAACAAGTTTTATCGTATGCGGAAGCGGCCATTGACTTTGCTGATGAAGAGTTGCCCGCAGGATTTCAGAAACAAATTAATGAAAAAATCAGCCAGCTTGAGCTGCAAATCAGCCAGCATATGCAGGGATCCAAAGGTGAGCAAATCCGCGAAGGGTTTTCCGTGGTGATTTTAGGGGCGCCGAATGTTGGTAAATCATCTATGATTAACGCGCTTGCCAATAAAGAGCTGGCGATTGTTTCTGACATGGCCGGAACAACCCGAGATATGATTGAGGCAAGTGTACAGCTGAACGGGCAACT
This sequence comes from Holosporaceae bacterium UBA7879, assembly GCA_002500565.1. Taxonomy (GTDB): domain Bacteria; phylum Pseudomonadota; class Alphaproteobacteria; order UBA7879; family UBA7879; genus UBA7879. Next base: position 6,206 of record DLRV01000013.1, on the reverse strand, counting down.
GGTGGTTTTTGTGGATACCGCTGGCTTGAATAAAACACCTAGAGATGCCGTTGAAGCTGAGGGGATTCGCCGGGCCCGCGAAAGGGCTGAAAAGGCGGATCTTAAGCTTGTGATGCTGGCAGCAGATCAACTTGAGTGGCCAGAAGGTGTGCCCCATGATGGTAAAACCGTTGTGATGATCAACAAGGCGGATAAAGAGAAGCCCTCTTTGCCATCAGATATTGAAAAAACCAACCCGTTTTTTGTCTCTGTTAAGCAAGGTGATGGCTTGGATGCGCTCTTGACCTATGTAGGGAACTTCTTAGCAGCCCTCAATAAAGAGGCGGTTCCTTTAACGCGGGTGCGGCATCGTTTGGCCTTGGCGCAGGTGCTTGAGTGGTTGCAGACAGCCCGTTCGGCCCCAGAGGTTGGGCTAATGGCAGAAGGCTTGCGCTGTGCCATGCGTGAGTTGGGAAGTATTACCGGCCGGGTTGATATTGAAGATTTATTAGATGTTATTTTTGCAGACTTTTGTATAGGTAAATAATGAAAAAATTTGATGTGATCATTGTTGGGGGTGGACATGCCGGGTGCGAGGCTGCCGCCGCTGCGGCGCGTATGGGCGCTAATACAGCCTTGGTAACAGGCGATTTGTCCAAAATTGGTGTGATGTCCTGTAATCCAGCCATGGGCGGTATGGGCAAGGGACACATTATCCGCGAGATTGATGCCTTAGATGGCATTATGGCCCGGGTTTCAGATGTCTCGGGGATTCAGTTTCGGGTGCTGAATACATCTAAAGGAGCGGCGGTGCAAGGGCCACGGGCGCAGATAGACCGGGGGTTATACCGAGAGGCGATGCAACAAGAGCTGGCCAACACGCCAAACCTGACCTTGGTTGAAGGGATGATCACAGATCTGATTATGGACCAAGGTGTGTGCAAAGGTGTGGAGGTAGATACCCAGGGTTCTGTGCATGCTAAGGCGGTGGTTGTGACAACCGGTACATTCTTGCGTGGGATGATTCATGTGGGTGATCAAGCAACGCCAGGTGGACGGATTGGTGATAAGCCGGCTGTGGCTTTAGCAGATCGATTGAAAAGTTTTGATTTTAAAATGGGGCGACTTAAGACAGGCACACCTGCGCGGTTGGATGGACGCACGATTAATTGGGACGCTGTGGAGATTCAGCATGGCGATGAAACGCCAGTGCCGTTTTCGTATTTAACAGAAAAAATTGACCGGCCACAGGTAACATGCGGGGTTACGTATACCAATGAAAAAACCCATCAAATCGTCCGTGATCATTTGGATCAATCAGCGATTTTTGCCAGTAAGGTTTTTGATAAAGGGCCGCGCTATTGCCCCTCTATTGAAGATAAGCTGCGGCGCTTTCCCGAAAAAACTGCGCATCGGATTTTCTTGGAGCCGGAAGGGTTGAATGATCCAACCATTTACCCCAATGGGATTTCTAATTCACAGCCATATCCCATTCAAAAAGCGTTTCTGCAAACCATTGCTGGGTTGGAGAATATCGAGGTTTTGCAATATGCCTATGTGATTGCTTATGATTTCTTGGACCCGCGCCAGTTGAAATATACGCTGGAAACCAAGAAAATCCCAGGCTTGCTCTTGGCTGGGCAAATTAATGGCACAACCGGGTACGAAGAGGCAGCAGGTCAAGGCCTGGTTGCGGGGATCAATGCGGCGCTGATTGCCGCGGGCCGAGTCAAGGAATTTGTGTTGACCCGGCAGCAATCGTATATCGGTGTAATGATTGATGATTTGGTGTTGCGCGGCGTAGAAGAGCCATATCGGATGTTTACGTCCAGGTCTGAATATCGCCTGAGCCTCAGGGCTGATAATGCCGATCAACGCTTAACGGATTTAGGGATTGAGATTGGCTGTGTGGGCGAAAAGCGCCGACAGGTGTGGGCTGAAAAGAAGCAGGCCTTAAATCAAGCATTTGAATTGGTAAAAAATAAGCCCTTTACCCCAAAAGATTATCGGGCTTTGGGGATTGAAGGTGGGAGTGATGGGAAGGCGCGAACCTTGTTTGATTTGGCGGCCTTGCCGGGGGCAACGTTTGCAAAGCTGAAACAATTGCTGCCAGAACTTGAGCAGTTTTCAAAAACGATTCAAGAGCAAATAGAGATTTTTGGCAAGTATCAGGGGTATTTGAAACGGCAGGATCAAGAAATTGAACGCGCCCAAAAAGAGGAAAATGCTAAGATCCCAGAAACGATGTGGCAACAAAGCTTAGCGGGATTATCCAATGAAGTGTTGGATTTATTGCAGCAACATAAGCCGCCAACCTTGGGGGCTGCCAGCCGCATTCAGGGCGTGACACCGGCTGCCATTGCTATTTTGTCCGGTCATCTGCGAAAGAGGATGAAGTCGGAGCAAGTGCTTGCAAGCTGAATTTTCTCTTGTAACCCATAAATTTTTGATATTTAATAATATAAAATTTATGGGTCTAACGTGGGAAAATATTATCTTCTATTTGTTGTTTTTTTGTGTCCAACACTTTTTGCTATTCAGGATGGGTTTTACGGTGGCGTAAATCTGTTTGCGGGGAGCGGTAAGACTTCGGTGAAGGATCTGAATGTGGATAATGACCCTGGAGCTGGCACTCCAACCGAAAGCCATCAAAACAAGCTGTCAAAAACATCTTTAAGTCCAGGGATTTTTTTAAGTTATCTGATACGTTCACCCAAAATCACAGTTGCACCTGAGCTGTATATTAATTGGCTTCGGAATCAAAAATCAGGACGTTTTCTTTCGCATAGAGCGAATCACATTTTTCTAAATGTTAAAGAAAAAAATAAGGGTTCTGGTGGTGTGAATATTAAAACAGGTCATTTTCTTCAAGAAAGTGATGTATTTTTATTCGGCTTGATTGGATTTGGAATCGATTACAAAAAAATAGAGGCAAATATTGAAATTGATAATGGTGACTCTGGGCCAAAATCGCGAAAAACCGTTAAGGATTTTAGTGCAGTTGTTGGTCTTGGTGCTGACTATTTTGTGACTGAAAAATCTTTTTTAAACTTTAGAGTAGAATATAGGCATTACCCATCTTCTCATAAGATTGTTCAGTCAGTTAATGATGGTCTGTTAGAGCATACAAGCTATGCTACTTTTAGATCTAAAGGTAGTTTAGGTGCAAGTATTGGATTTGGCTTTAAATTTTAATTAAGAGTTTGGGAGAAGGTAAATATGAATAAATATTTTTACGCTATTTTGGCAGCTGTATGTACCCTGAGTGGGGTGGAAGCTGTTGAGTTAAATTCGTTAAATCCAAAGGTCTTAAGAATATTAAACAGCTCAAGTGCTTTAGCAGATTTGCAAACTGTTCCAGGCGTAGTTGAGAAATCAACAGTGTCTGAAATGACACATCTTGCAAAGCTCATCAAAAATAATCCACCAGCTGATGTAGCCAGGTACATAGATTTTTTGAAAAATAAGTATGGTGGTCAAGGACTAAGTGGGGCATCTGCAAGTTCTGTTCCGCAGGTTGATACTGCTAGTTCAGTTAAATATCAAGCAATGCGTGGGACTGCCTCTGCAGCAGCGGCAGCAGGGCAGTATTATCAAAGCAGTGGGACACTTCCGCCCAGAAATTTAGGCGCAGCTGGGCGTGGGCGCTCCAGATCAAGGTCACCTGCTGCACGCACACGTTCTCCATCACCTGCTAATACAGTTCGAGTAGATAAAGCGCAACTTGAAAAGCTAAAAAAAATGGAAGGTGCATCAGTTAATTCAGATGGTTCTATTCAAAAGGATGGCATTAAATATATTCCGGAAGGCTGGGCACAAAGCTATGCTGCCGGTCACGCCGAAGCTGTGCGTGGACGGAGTCCAACACGTAAAAAACCTCCTGCGCGCTCACGAAGCGGTTCATTGGAAAGGCCTGATAGTGGTGTGCGCTCACGGCCGCGATCTCCTTCACCGCCAAAAATTCCTAAAACTGCCGAACAAATTTTTATAGAAAGTATTAACGAATTGATTGCTGAATCATCAATAGAGAAAGAGGGTGCTTTGCAAATGATTATGAGTGATGCTTTTGAAACAGCGGATCAAATTGACTATAAACTGCTCGAGGAAATTATAAAAACTTATCCAAAGAAAGGTTTAGACTTTGCAAAAATTTTCAATGTAATGAAAGACCTTAAAAAAAACAATTATGAAATGGGTGATGTCGTCCGAGTTCATCAAGAAAATACGGCAAAAACTAGCTTGTTATTTGGGAGACATTTAAAAGAAGCATATGAAACTGATCAGTTAAGTGAATTTTATAAAGGATTTATTGATAAAATGCGGACTGGTGAAACTTTCGATGCGATTTTAAATGCTTTAGATAAAAAAGAAAATAAAGAAAAGTCAGGGGCTCAGAAAATAAATGCGGCAACTGCTAGCACGGATTTTGGGAAAAGAATTGCTGAAAAATTAATGACGCCCTTCAAACGTAAAGTATTACCTGAAATTTTAAAGGTTCAACCAGATCGATTAGCCAGCGAGGTGACTGATAAGTTGCCGAGATTTTTATCAAATAGCAACTTGTTTGATCAGGTAGTGGGTAAGCTTTTGCATGATCAAAATGTGAGAAGAGTGATTACCAAAGATAACTTCATTAAACTTAGGCGTGAGGCCCTGCTTTGCCTCAACCAAAGATTTAAGACTTTATTTAATGCTGTTTTGGAGGAGCAAAAAAAAGTTAAAGATTTTAATGCCACAAGGCCTGAAAATTTAAAGAAGATGGGCGATGAGTTAGCAAGAATAAGACTCCAGTGGCAGATCACATCTAGTGATCAGTTACGTGAGAAGCTTAATGCAAAGATCGAAGACTTAGCGAGAAAAATAGATAAAGAAGAAAGACAATGGCGCGGTAATTTTGATTTTGATCCAATTATAACCTTGGGAAATTTCAATGAAAGGGATGTTAGGGGCGCTAAGAGATTTTACAAAGAAAATGGAGACGTTTTAAAGCTTCCTAATTGGCCTCGAGATTATAAACCAAGGCCAGCTTCCCCTGTTGGTGGAGCTGCCGCAGCAGCTGCAGGCGGAGCTGGGACTGCTCCACCGCCACCACCTCCACCACCACCTCTAGGCGGAGCTGGAGCAGCTGCCCCACCGCCGCCTCCCATGCCCGGGATGGCAGCAGGGCCAGGTGCTGTGTTGAATGTTATTAAGCCTCTGCAAGCAAGAGACATGACACGGAAATTGAGTGAGTGGTTAGATCTTGACTTCAGCAGCGACCTGAAACCGCAAACGCTTTATGTGAAGATTATAAATCATCTTTTGGCTAGAGATGACCAAGGTAATGTTTTAAAGGATGTAAGATGTGTTTCTGATATTCCAGAAATCGCTGAACGTCTAAAGGCTGAAGATAAATCACCTCCAAGATCTCCTAAAGGGCGGCGCAGAGGTGGAAGACCGGATAAGGATAGAGATGAAGAAAATGTTCCTTCTTGGTTCAAACCTGGCCTCAGGGAAACTGGGGGGGCAGCCGCCGCAGCAGGAGCTGCCGCTGCTGCTGTTGCTGGAGTCCCTCTTAGAAAAACTGACCTAACCGCTATTGAAGTTGAAAGAGCCTTAGGTAAATTTCCTCTATACTCTATTGATTTTCAGTCAAAAATGTCTCCCGTGAGTGCTGATTACTTTAACCCTAATACTATTCCAACTATACTTGAGGAAATATTTAAGCATATTAAGAAGAGTGGCGATAAGGATAAGCTTCAAGAATATAAAAAATATAAAGAACGTGTAAATGTTAAAAATAATTTTGAGAGCAAACTTGGAAGCATAGTTTCTCAGGTCAAAAACAAAAAAGTCAACTTTGAACTATTAAAAAAGAAAGTTAAAACGAAAGTAAGAGAACAAATTATTAACATTCGAGAAAAAGTTGAGGATAAAAACCTAATGGATATACCTCAATACGTAAGATTGCAAGATGAAGAACAAATGAATCCGTCTCGCATAGTAAAAAAAGGAAAGACAGTTAATAATCAAGATTACCCTGAAGTAGTAGAACACCTCACAGGCTTTAAGCCTGGCGAGAAACCAGATGATAAAGATCAACGATTGCTTGAAGAGAGAATAGTTTATGCTAAGAAACTAGTGAAGTCGGCTGAAAATTACCTGGAAATTTTGGATGAGGCTTTGCGTGAGGCAGTGGAGGAAGAAAAAACACAAAAATAAAATTAGGGGCTGTACCAGATAACTAG
>DLRV01000024.1:54980-93729 GCA_002500565.1 Holosporaceae bacterium UBA7879 | reverse complement strand
GGTTTAGAACGTCGTGAGACAGTTCGGTCCCTATCTGCCGTGGGAGTTGGAGATTTGAGAGGCGCTGCCCCTAGTACGAGAGGACCGGGGTGGACGTACCGCTGGTGTACCAGTTGTCCTGCCAAGGGCACCGCTGGGTAGCTAAGTACGGAAGAGATAACCGCTGAATGCATCTAAGCGGGAAGCTCCCTTCAAGATAAGTTCTTCCTATGAGAGTCGTTATAGATGATGACGTTGATAGGCTGGGTGTGAAAGTGTGGTAACACATGAAGCTAACCAGTACTAATAACTCCATTGACTTATTCAATTATGCATTGTGTGCATGTAGTGTGAAGTCTTTTATAGAATTTGGTTTTTTTAAGATAAGAAAGGGTGAGGTGACGATAGCGTCATGGTCCCACCTGATCCCATTCCGAACTCAGAAGTGAAACGTGTCAGCGCCTATGGTACTGCGGCTTAAGTCGTGGGAGAGTCGGTCATTGCCTTGCCCTTTCTTGTCTTATCTCTCTTTTTAACTTTTTTGATATATCTTGTTTTTTTTGTTCTTTATTAGCAACTTTATAATTAATACTTTTAAACCCTTAGAATTTTTCTAAAATTGTTTTCTATTTGTTATTCTTCTGTATTTTGAAGAGCTCTCAACCTTTAGAAATATACAAAATGTTAGGGGTTTTCGTTATATAAGCTTTATCATTTAAAGTTTAGAATTTAATGTCTTTGTTTTCATAGTTACAATGTAGAAGAGGTTGTAAATAGATGATTTTGAAAAAACCGTTACTAATTTTTTGTTATTGATTTGTCAGGTTATTTAAATGTTAAGCCTTCTTTAAGGGGCTGAATGCTAATATTTATTCTTAGATGAGTTCGTAAGAGTGTTAGAATTATTGCAAAAAATATCTTAATAAAATTCAAGACTTGGTAAATTTAAAGATGAAGTGCAATACCCAAAAGTGAGGTCAAGTTTACTCCGGACCTCATACGTCTCTCAGACGTGAAGCCTCCCTGTTAGACTGGAACTCAGCTTAGGCTGGGCTCCAATTTTTTTTGAGTTACGAAAATATTAGGCTTTATTTGTTAACGGTAAGCAATTTAAATGCTATCCTGCGAACTTATTCATTAAACGAGGCATGAGAATGATCACAACAGAAATAATTCAACAAACTTTAGCAAAATTTGGCGCTATGCTTTTAGTTGGGTTTTTAGGAACAGATCATGGAAATAATGACATAAGAAGAATAGAGGATCATATTGGCAGTGGAAAAGTTGGAGGTGTGCTTCTTTTGCATCGAAATATACAAGAAGGTCCCAAAAAATTAAAAAATCTCATACATCAATTTAAAATGAAAGCGCCTGCAGATAGGCCATTACTGGTGGCTATTGATGGAGAAGGTGGAGTTGTAAAAAGGCTTATGAAAGAAGACGGTTATGATATTCAGCTTCCTTCTGCTAAAAAGCTTGCCCAAATGTCAACTGCTGACTCTGATAAATTATTACAAGTATATATGAAACAACTTTCTGATCTTGGAATTAACTGGAACTTAGCACCAGTTGTAGACGTTGAAGTTGCAACAGAAACAGGTTGTATTGGCCGCTTAGAAAGAAGTTTTTCCAAGAGTCCAAAAAAAGTTGCTTATCATGGTTACCAATTGATTCAAGCTATACAAGAGGCCGGTATGGCTTTTTGCTTAAAACATTGGCCTGGACTGGGAGCAGATGTCGGAGATACACATAAAGGCATGACGAATCTAACCAATGTGTGGTCTCGTGAACGGGATGCAGAACCCTTTAATTTAATTGTGAAAGAGATAAGTAAAAATCGCCCAAACAAAACTATTCCTGTTATGACAGCCCATTCAGTCCATGAGGGATTAGATTCTGGTGCACCGAGTTTAACTTTTTCAGAGCAAGTTATTGAAGGCCAGCGGAAAAAATGGCAAGCAGAAGTATTGTTTGTTAGTGATGATTTAGATATGGGTGCATTAGATGGTTTTGAGTTAGGAGAGAAAGTTGTTCGGGCAATACTGGCTGGCAATGATGTATTAATATTCTCTCAGTACCGCAATTATGATCCAGAAAAAGTTGATAAAATATATCAATCATTACAACAAGCGCTTGAGAAAAACGATAAGCAGGCTGAAATGCTTATTAAGCGTATCAACGAATCTTTTAATCGAATAGAAAAATTTAAAGCGGATTATTTGTAAAGCAAGAAATATTTTTTTGATTGTAAGACTTGATTATTTGAATCGGTCTATCAATAAAAAAAGCCCTCTTCTTAGAGGGCTTTTGTTTTACAGTCAGGATACATATCCAGATCTACTCTGAAGAAGTATCTTCAATAGTGCCTTCCATCATATCAATGAGGCCAGCGTTCTGCCTAAGTTTTTGTTCAATCTCTCCAGCCACAGCTTGGTTCTCTTTTAAGAAACGCTTAGCGGCTTCACGGCCCTGACCAATTTGTTGACCGTTGTAGGAATACCATGAACCAGCTTTTTCAACAAGATCAGCTTTGACACCAAGGTCAAGAAGCTCTCCAACTTTGGATACGCCTTCACCATACATAATGTCAAAATCCACCACTTTGAAAGGAGGAGAAAGCTTGTTTTTTACAACTTTGATTCGTGTTTGATTTCCCACAACCTCATCTTTATCTTTAATGGCACCAATCCGACGAATATCTAAACGAATGGAAGCATAGAATTTCAGCGCATTCCCCCCTGTGGTCGTTTCAGGGTTACCAAACATAATGCCAATCTTTTGGCGAATTTGGTTAATAAAGATTACCATACATTTTGAACGAGAAATAGAGGAGGTAAGTTTACGTAGAGCCTGGCTCATAAGGCGTGCCTGTAAGCCCATATGTGCATCACCCATATCGCCTTCAAGTTCTGCGCGCGGGACAAGGGCTGCAACACTATCTACCACCAACACATCAACAGCGCCTGAACGGACAAGTGTATCCGTGATTTCAAGGGCTTGTTCCCCCGCATCTGGTTGAGAAATGATGAGGTCATCGGTATTAACACCAAGTTTACGAGCATAAACAGGATCAAGTGCGTGCTCGGCATCTACAAAGGCACATGTGCCACCTTTTTTTTGTGATTCAGCAACAACGTGCAAAGCAAGCGTTGTTTTACCAGAACTCTCAGGCCCATAAATCTCAATGATTCGGCCGACTGGTAGGCCTCCAATACCAAGAGCAAGATCAAGACCAATAGAGCCTGTTGGAATAGTCTCTGTTTCAACTTGTTGGCCTTCACCGAGCTTCATGATAGACCCTTTTCCAAACGCACGCTCGATCTGCTTAAGGGCTATGTCAAGTGCTTTGGCTTTTTCTGGAGATGCTTGCTTTGTCATTGGTAACCTTTTGTAAATTAATGATATTGAAAGGTATCATATTGACTGTATACATCAAAGGGATTTCATTAGTTCTAATTGACTCAGCTTGGTTTTTTGGATTTTTTTTTCAGAAAATCCAAGAGCATGGCATAAGTAGATTGTTTCAAAATCTTTTAGACGTGGATTATTTGTAAAAACATGTTTTCTATTTTGACACATGTAATATTTATGATTGCGGAATGAATAACATTGTGGTGGCGAAGTGCTTAAAACACCTAAAAAACCAATGGATAAAAAGATAAGTCCAAAAAGGCGCCAACGATATTGCCAAATACAAAGCCATAAAAGACCAATAATACACAACAAGAATGCCCATGATGGTGGGTGGGCAATATAAATCTTTGCACCAGGCCAACCACCAATTTCTTGAGCAAGCCAGCTTACCCAGTCAATAAGATAGAACGTAAACTTCAAGACCAATGAGCAGCTTGTAATCCATTTAATCAATAAGCCCAAAACAAGGCTTGGCAGGATTATGGTCCCAAGCAAAGGAATAACAATAACATTCGCTAAAATACCCTGCAGAGAAAGAGTGTGAAAATGCATAATGCTAAAAGGAAGGATAATACATGAGGCAATCAGTGATGTCAGAATCAAACTGCGTGTAGATGTATATAGCTGCCTTAGCCAGTTGCCTTCATTTGTTGTAAAAAGATTTGGCCAGGCTTGATAAAACGAAATTAAGCCCAATACTACAAAAAAAGACATTTGGAAACTTGGGAGTTTGAAGGCATTTGGATAGAGCATCAAAATGAATATAGCAGCCAAATTAATAAAATTTAGACTTAAGCCCTCACGATCAATAATGATACCAAAGAGAATGAACGAAGCCATAAAAAAAGCTCTGGTTGAAGACATGGATTGCCCAGAAATATTCCAATAAAAAAACAGTAAAAAAAGCGTCAGAAGAGCTGCAATTTTAGGGAGGTGAATTTGCTCAAGTATGGATGGGAAGCGGCAAAATAAGAATTTGATACAGAGGAAAGCAATGAGAGCCATAAGGTTCATATGTAATCCTGAAATCGCTAATATATGTGCAAGTCCACTAGCTGCATAATTATCTCTTGTTTCATTAGAGATAAGCGCTTTTTGACCTGTAATGAGAGAGGCAGCAATAGCATTTGTCTGATCATCAACATGAGGTGTATCAATGATCATTTGTGTAATATGTTGGCGAATTTTTTGCCAAAATGCTGAATAGGTTGTCTCATTTTTGGGCAATAGTTTGAAGGGGCTAACCGTGAAGCCTGAAGCACCAATACCTTGAGCACGATTATTTTCTTTAAAGTCAAATCCACCAGGAATTAAGGGGCCTGAAAAGGGTGTTAGAACAGCATCAACACAAACAGTATCCCCGGCACTTGGAATGGTATTTTTTTTGATTCGATGTGTAAGTTTAACATTTTGTAAATTAATCTTTATACGCTGGCTGGTAGAGTGGCTTAAAGAGATTTTTAGTCGATGACCATAGGGTGTTGGGGTGACTTCTTGGACAGTGCCTTCAAGTTTAGAAACAAACTTTTTTTTATCCAGGGCTTCAGTTGGATGCCAAAGAAAATTGATTGAAACAGAAACTATGCCTAAAAGTATTCCCAAAATGAGTATTTTAAAAAGATGACAAAGCCATTGCTCTTTTTTAAATGCGAATAATAGAAAACACATGACCGCTAAGGAGGTGGTAACTGAAACTGGATATAGATTGAAAAGATAGATTGATAAAGCCATCAGACTTGATAGCCATAATGACCAACGATTCTGTTCTTGAAAAAAAGGAAGTTGGCTAAATAGATTCAAAAAAATTAACTAAATATTCACTTCTTTTTGGATTAAAAAAGATCAATGGTCAACATGAATCAGGCACTTAGCGATTATTCATGGAATACATGGAGGGTATAGCCCTAAAGTTTCTGAAAACTATTTCTTTACAGCTGTTCCTTGACCTGCACGAACAAGTTTGTAAGCAATATAGGCAAACAAAACGAAGCCAATTAAAGTGCTGTAAGGCATTATCCATACTGGAGTATACTGAAAAAGATCAGTTCTTTGTGAGGCTGCAAAAGGGATAGCAAGGAGAATGCCAATAATTGCTTCACCTGCAATCAAACCAGAGGCAAATAGAAGACCCTGACTGTCTCCATTTTTGTTTTTTTGCGTTTTACTAACAATATATTTCAATATCCCACCAAGGAATAAAGCTGTGACAATTTCGAAAGGGAGGTATAAACCAAGTGCAACACCCAGCGCTGGAAAGCGACCCTTGCCTGTTTTCTTTAGGTATAGATCAATTACAATAGCTACCACACCAATACCAACACCAATCATAATTAAGTTGAAAGGTAAAGACTGTCCAAGCATTCCTTGCGCTATCGTTGCAAGTAATACGGATTGAGGCGCTGCTAAGTTTTGATCAGGATTCATGCCTAAACGTGGAAAGACTCCAGCGATCCCATAGGCTTCAAAAAGGATTTGCATGATAGGAGCGATAGCGACAGCACTGACAACAACACCCAAGAAAAGAGCTAACTCTTGTTTCCAAGGCGTTGACCCAAGAACATGGCCTGATTTCAGATCTTGCAAGTTATCACAGCTTATGACTCCCATGGCGGCCACCATAGCTGTTATCATAATAAGACCTGCGGCAACCCCAGTCGCTGCAACAACATTTTCTGCATAATTAATTTCACCGCCAATGACGGTTGTTACGACAAGTGCAACTAAAATTATCGAGGCGATAAGGCTTCCTGATAAAGGGTTTGATGAAGTTCCAACTAAACCTGACATATAGCCTGAGATAGAGGCGACTAAAAAACCAACAACATACGTACTAATCACAGATACGAGAACAAGTATAAAAAATGTTGCTGAAGATAAAGGTAGGTTAAAGGATTGAAAAACGTGATTCAAGATCATGTAAACAGGTACAAAAAGAACAAGTAAGCCAAGAAGAACAAAACTAAAAGGAATATCTTGCTCTGTTCTTGGAAGTTTATCGGTTGATTTGCTCGTGCCAAAAGATTTAAACGAATGACCAATGGCAACACGAATTGGTTTTAAAACAGAAATAAAAGCGGCAATACCACCAACAATCATGGTGCCAACCCCAACGTATCTGAGGTTTGATTTCATAAGAGCTGCGCTCTTTGCAAAATCTGCTGCTTGGGGGATGCCATCAAAGAATGTAAAGGCAGGTATAAGCACCCAATTCATAACAATTCCACCGACTAAAAGTGTAATACCAACCCTATGGCCAACGATGTAGCCGGCGCCAATCATAACTGGGGAAAACCCAATATTGAAACCTATGATGCTACCACCAACCTTTTTCCAGAAAGCAAGAGAGTGGGCGGCAAATTGAAATGCGCCTTGACATAGTTGCATTAGTGCAGCAAGTGCTCCCCCAATTACAATGCTTTTTGCACTCCCGCTTTTTTGATCACCAGCCTTCAAGACTTCAGCTGTTGCAACTCCTTCTGGGAAAGCAAGTTTTTCTTCTATAATAAGTGCTCTGCGGAGTGGGATAGAAAAGAAAATACCAATAAATCCACCAACAATCGTAATGAGGGATGTTTCTAAAATTGGGAATGAATCCCAGTGACCAATAACAAGAAGGGCTGGTAATGTGAAGATAGCACTAGCGGCTATTACTTCACCAGCTGAGGCAATGGTTTGCACCATATTGTTTTCTAAAATGTTTGAGTTCTTAAACATGCCAAGAATCGCCATTGACATAATGGCAGCAGGTATACAAGCCGTAACAGTTTGACCAATTTTAAGTGCTAAGTAGGCGTTTGAACCAGACAGGAGAGCTGCAAGAATCATCCCAAGAATAATTGACTTTAATGTTAGTTCTGGGAGTTTTTTCGATGCAGGAATATAAGGTTGATCCAATTTAGCAGCCATAGTTTATCCTTTTAAATACATTGTTAATATTACTGTGCCTTTAAAGCTTGTAAAGGCTTTTGAACAAATTAGAGTTTGAATTTGTAAAGTTTTAAAGAATCTATCCAGAGTAATGCTAAATTTATGGTATCTTGAGGACATTGTTTTTGAGTGAATTGACCATATATTTTTAATTGCTTTTTATATTTCTCCATTGATTTTTCGCTGTATATGCCTGTTTTGTAATCAATTAGCCAGATTTGCCGAGTCTTTGGATTTCTTACAATTAGATCAATTTGACCATTAATGATTTTCTTTTCTTCAATTGCCCGGAATGAAACTTCGCTAAAGTATGACCCTTGCATATTAATTTCAGGGATCGCTGAATTTAACAGGTTTTTTAGATCATTTACCAGCTGACTTTTTTTATCATGGGACAAAAACTCACTATCTATGCTCTCAACATAGATTTTAGTTTTTCTAAGATATTCTTCTTTATCACCTAGATGAGGGAGATGTTCTAAAATTTTGTGCATCAAAGATCCATAAAAAAGAGCTCTTTCGTTTTTGAGCGTATTATTATCTTCTTCCTCATCACCAGAGGGACGCAAAATTTTTGTGGATTCTCTCTTTGTGTCGAGAGGGTTGAAAAGGTCTGGTGAGTAAATGATTTTGCCAAATTTAATATCACTTATAGTGAAATCCTTATTAATTTTTTTTGGGGGAAATGGCTCATAAACAATAGTTTCTTTATTGCGATCAGACTTGCTTTTAAGTTGTGAAATTGCTTTGTGACATTTCTTATACCAAGAGTTATCAGAAACTTCCCCTCTATTTGGTTCCCACCCGCAAATATATAGTTCTTCCTCAGCGCGTGTAAGAGCCACATAAAGTAAACGGTTTGATTCATCTTCAAGATCATTTTGTGTATGATCCTTGATGGATTTAATTGGCTCAAAACCTTTTTCTGTGGATGATGAAGCCCAGAATAGTCCACCTTTAGACCAATAGAGAGGTCCTTTATCGATTTTAGTTTCAGTTGTATCAGGAAGAAATACTATAGGTGCTTGCAAGCCTTTTGCGCCATGCACTGTTAGCAGACGAACATATTTTTGATTTGCATCACCTGTTTCACGTTTGATTTGTATTTCATTTGCTTCAAACCAATGAACCCAATGTTCAAGGGATGGTCCATTTTTAATCTGATGTTGTTCAGCAAGTGTCAAATATTCCAACAACGGATCAGTGGCGTTTGATCCTAAGTCATCGATCCATTTTTTCATTCCTTTTTGTTCAATCAGAATGGTTGAGATAAGATCCTGTGGAGTGTTGTAGTCAACTTTATTGAGGAGTTCTTGTAACCACAAAACAATCTCTTTTAATTTTTCATTATAATTGCTTTGATCTTTTAGTTCTTGCCACAGCGATTTTTCTTCTCTGGCAATACATAGTTTGAACAAAGTTTTTTCATCAATTTTTATTAGAGAGCTTTTGAGAATGCTGGCTAAAGAAAAATCATCTTCCGGCAACAGAAGAAATTTAAGAAGACTATGAAGGTCTCGAACAGCTAAGTCATCTTGTAAAGTGAGTCGATCAAGCCCAGCGCATGGGATTTGATATTTCTTAAGTGCATTTGCCATTGCTGGTCCAAATCGCCCTCGTTTTTGAATTAAGATCATAATGTCCCCAGCATGGATGGGGCGCTCTTTGGTTTGCAGCAATTTACCTTGATCAAGCCATAATCGGATTTTTTGAGCAAGTTTTTCAGCGAGTTTTTCTTCTGTTCCAGCCATGGCTTCTGAATCGTTACAGGATTCGTTTTGGTGGATTAAAGGCCACACACTAACTTTGCCGTAATTATTTATCCGCTGTGAAGAATGTGTTGCTTTATAGAAGGGGGATATAGGGTTTTTATGAACTTTAAAAACTTCGTCAATAAAAGATAAAATAGGAGTTGTTGATCGATATGAATGGGACAGAGATCTTTCAATGATTGGATTTTTGTGGTTAATAAATTTTTTGTAGATTTGACTTCTAAAAAGATCAAATTCAGCTAATTTGGCTCCTTGAAAGCTGTATATAGATTGTTTTTGGTCGCCGACAACAAAGAAAGATTTGGTTGTGTCCGAATTATCTTTTGAGAAAAAATCATCGATTAAATTGATGATAAGTTGCCACTGATGTGAGCTTGTATCTTGGGCCTCATCAACAAGAATATGTGATAGTTGATTGTCTAGTTTATATCGGACCCACGCTCCTTGCTCTTGGCTTTGCAGAAGCTGTGTTGTTTTTATAATTAAATCATCAAAATCTAACAGTCCGAAGCTGTTTTTTTTATGTTCGTATTCATTAAAAACAAGTGTAAAAATTTCAACAAGCAGAGTTGTTTTGTTCCATATTTTTTCAATCAGCCCTATCTGATGAACATGCCAAATATCGTCAGAAAGCTCCAAAAAGCTTTTTTCTTTATCAGCAAGAGATTCAAATGCTTTTTTAGACAGAAGTTTTTTTCGTGGTTTATTTGACTGTGTGAGAAATAGGCTTGAAAGTGCTTGCCAGGAAGGTTTAGAGGGAGTGTTGCAAAAATTCCTATAAAAAACCGCAAGATTTTCAACAAAGAGTTGATCACTATCAGATAGGTTTCTTGCTCTTTCGCACAACTCTAGTACAGATTCTAGGGGATGTTTTTTGATAAGCCAGCCCAAACTATTGTCAAAGTTTTGAGATTCAGCGTTTTGTGATAGCTGATTAAGGGAAGTAGAAGTCTCGTTTTTTAAAGTGCAACTTTTAACCCAGCGATGGCGATTTTTTAAAATAGTTTGAAGAAGGTCTTGAAGGTTAAATAAAGTTGTATAATCCACAAGCTTAGAGAGGATCGACTTTGTCTCATGTTTTTCTGCTATTTTTTCAAAGGATTTTTGCCATAGATTATTTTGTTCATTTTCTTCTAAAACGGTGAAATTTGGTGATAAATCTGACTCAATAGCAAAAGTACGCAGAAAAGACTGACACAAGCCATGTAAGGTGGTGAATCGAATCTTTGTTTCGCTCCATAAATAGTTCGTATATATATTTTTTGCTTTGCTTAAAAGGTTGATATCAGATCCTGTAAAGCCGAGTGCACCTAACTCTTTTTCTAAATCTCCATCATTGCTTAAAGCCCAACCTTGAAGTTTTTCATGAAGGCGTTTCTCCATTTCTCTTGCAGCAGCGTTCGTAAAGGTAATGCACAAAATATTTCCGTAAGGAACGTCTGCTAATATCAGTTTTAATATTCTTTGTATCAATTGATACGTCTTGCCACTTCCGGCTGAAGCATTAATCCATTCTGATTCAAAATGAGTATAGTGATCTGTCATCAGCTGCTTCCTTTGTTCCATGACGGAAACCTAGTAAGCGTGTAGTAGTCGGGATAGTCATCTGATAGAGAGCTACGGAAAGGGATATCCTCAATATAATAACTACTTATCACTTGTTTCAGTGTGTTTATAACTGAGTCAGATAAGTGTTTTGGATCGAGTTTAATATCTGTGATTTCGACAGATTTTTCTTTGCCGGATAGTTTCCAATAGCTGACCTTTTTAACATCTTTCCCAGGCAATAGCTTTTGGTAGCTGCCCTCATAATAGAGAGCGGCTTCCAAGCTTAATTGTGGCGCCTGATGGAGTTCAACAGCTTTTTGTGTTGGGACTTGGCCTGTTTTGTAATCAATGATTTCTAATGCATCTGGATAAATATTAATACGATCTGATCGACCTTTGATTTTAATTTTAAGTCCATGAATTTCTAAAGTAAGAGAGCCAGGAATCTCTGTAATAATTTGGTTGGGTTGGTCAGAATTTTTTAGATGATCATGGAAAAAGCTTAGAATATTTTCTGCCCTTTTACGCCAGAAAGGAAGCGCAATAGCATTTTTCATATATTTTTTAAGCATAAAATTTAATAACGATTTGTCTCTGGTAACGCTGCTATTAATTGAATCAGTTGCAATTCGATTTAAAAGATCATGCATCATAATACCAAAGTTAACGGCGTCTGTTTGAAAGGAAAGTATTTGCAAGGGTTTAAGGCGAGCAATATTTTTTAGATAAAAAATGTAAGGGGCGTTTAAAAGGTGCTGACAATCTGAAATGGTTATTGTTCTTGGCAGATTTTCTTTTGGCACATGAATGCTTGGCGGCGCATGCTTTTTATTTTCAGTGTTTAACCAATGTTTGCGTACCGTTAATAAATAGGGCTCAGCAGTTTGTATTTCTTGATTGGCATGTTTAATATAGTGAGTGAGAAGCTGCCAAAAAATATTTGGTCTTGTTGACTTACCCTTTTCTGATTTCGAACGCGTTAAAAGAACTTTTTCAGAGCCAAGAATATTCATCATGTCGTGGCTAGCATGCCCAAGTTTTTCCGCTGCCTCTGCAAGGCCTATAGTTTTGCGCATTTGTTTGTTTAGCCATGGATCATCACCAGATTGTTTTGGCCAACTCTCTTCATTCATATCGGTCATAATCATGAGGTCAGATCTTATTAATCGGGACTCTAGAACGCCGATGATTTGAACTTGCGGGCTTATTGATCTGGATGGTGGTGGGATATCTAATGTGCTTAATATAGATAGTAGAATTTCATAATAATCACCTGAAGAACTTTTTTTTAAACCATCAAAAGCTTTGGCTAGTTCCTCTAATGTTTCCTTTAAAAGCTGTTGGCTCTCTATGTTTTCAGCAACAAGAAAAGCAATGAAATTAATATGATTTTCCAGTGTTTTTGTGAGGATGGGTTGATTTAACGATGATCTTAGCTGTTCAGAAAGTAGGAAAAATTGCTCAAAAAGATTGCGACAGAAAGCTGCCTGTTCACATGTGAACTTTTCTAAACGATCAAAGAGAAAGCTTGGAATGTCTGACCATAGTGAGGGCAATTGCGCACCCCGCAAAACTTCCATTTCAAGCCATCGGATAGTACTTAGATATTCAAGTCGGTCTTTTTCAATATAGCAATATGGGTGCTTAAGAAGGGCGATAAGATCAATCCAGGAACACGTTGGAGCAGCTACAGTTTTTAGTGAATTTTCAACAAGAGTACCGATAGCTGTTTGAAGAATTGGCAATCCAGTTGATTCATCAACAAAAATATTAAAAGCATTTAAGTGGCTTTTTATCCTGGCTTTAAGAGGTTGATTTTGCGAAACGATTATAATTTTCTTATTTGACGTTTGAACAAATTCTTTGATGTAAAGAGCAATCGTTGCAGCTTCTTCATCATGGTGATCTGCCTCAAGAAAAGTAATTTTATTTGCCAGTGTATCTTTATGAGAGGGGGCCTTGTGAAAACAATTGTAAAGATTTTTATCAGCATATGTAAATGAGTCAGGAATGACCTTAACAGAGGTTGGATTAATATTGCGTTCTTCAATAAATGTTTTTTGACTGTAAAGCGGATGATTTTTGGCAATTGGATCTGATATTTCGGGGTCATAGCCAGGCAGGAAAACCGATCCATTTTTTAAGCCTCCCACTGCTTGCATGAGATCAGAAATTTCTGGCAATGATCCTGTTGCCCCAATAATCCAAATTGGATTTTTAGGAGGTAATTCTTGCCAAGACTTTATCAAAAGTTGAATGAGATTGCGTCGATGAGATTGTGCCGACTGTGCATTTTCTTCTTGTAAAATTAGCGGCCAGGCTTTGCTGAATACGTTTAAAAAAGCCAGTGAGTTAAGTTGATGGTCTGTTTTAAAACCTGCATCTAGTTCTGTAAGTTTTTCTAGGGGAATATGCTCGTTATCTAGCTCATCTAACAATGTTTCAAGAGACGTAACCAGCTGGCTTATATTGTAAAATTTATTATTTTTCTCATTAAATTTTGCAACGAGCGAAAAAAGCAAAGCACGCCTACGCGCAGCAGGTAATACTTTTGGTAGCTGGACAACTTCTTGCATGATATCAATCGAGCTAAAAGCAATCGCTTCTTGATCAAGGTTAGTAATCGGTGTGATCTTCGGGAGGAAAGAGCTGGTCTTTAATTCGGTGATGATTTCCGCAAAGCGGTGACATGAGCGACGGGTTGGTAAATAGATGTGATAGCCGGCAATCGATAAGGGATCTTGATATGTTTCGGCAATCAGTCTTTCAGCTGTAACAGACAAAATTGAGTGTGAGGGAGGCACTGTATAGAAAGTCACTTTTCAAAGCTTGTTTGTAATGGTTTGAGTCGTTCAGACCAATTTTTCGTGCCTGTAAAAATTATTTTAAGGTTATTTTGACTGATATCAAAGTTAAGGACCAAAGCAGACTGACGAATAAATTTCTCTGCTTTTTCTGGCCATTCAATAATTAACAGCCCTTCTTGGGTTTCATTAAGGCCAAGTTCAATCCATTCATCATCATTTTCAAAACGATACAAATCAATATGCCAAATGGGAAAGGGGCCTTGATCATATAAAGATACAATATTAAAAGTTGGGCTGTTGACAGTTGTTTCGGGACCCAAGATTCCTTGAATCAGACCTCTGACAAAGGTGGTTTTTCCAGCGCCCAAGGTGCCAGTTAAACAAACACAGTCCCCAGGTTGCAGGATGGCTGCTAGTGATCCACCCAGGCGCTGTGTCTCTTCTGGGCTGTGTGTTGATCTATCAAATAAAAAAGGTGATGCTTGCCAATTCATTGCTAATCACTATTATGAACCAAAGTAAAGTTGAAAACAAAGGAATTAAAATGTCATATCAAACAGATGTTGTAATTATCGGTGCTGGGCCTGTTGGGCTTTTTGCCATCTTTGAGTGTGGTATGAATAAGCTAAAGTGTCATGTGATCGACGCTCTTGATTCTGTGGGCGGGCAATGCAGGGCGCTTTATCCAGAAAAGCCTATTTATGACATACCTGCACATCCAAGCATTCTTGCAGGGGAATTGATAGATAAACTTGAACAACAAGCAGCGCCATTTAATGCAACTTTTCATTTGGGGCAGCAAGCAACACATGTATCTAAAACAGACGATGGTTGGATGATCAAAACCTCAAAAGGCAATGAAATTCAAACAAAGGCAATTATTATTGCTGCGGGTGTCGGCGCGTTTGGGCCAAATAAACCCCCCCTTGAAAATTTAGCTGAATTTGAAGAAAAGCATGTACATTATTATGTGCGCCGAATGGAAGATTTTAGGGGCCAAACGATTGTTATTGCTGGTGGTGGAGATTCTGCTGTTGATTGGGCTTTAAACCTTAAAGGGATTGCTAAGAAAATTTATATGGTCCACCGCCGCGATAAATTCCGTGCAGCACCTGAAAGTGTGAATCAGTTAAAAGCAGCAGCAACTTCTGAAGAGTTGGAATTAGTTACGCCTTATCAATTATCTGCGTTGGGTGGCGAGAATGGCACGCTTCAATCCGTTGAAGTTGTTAACTTAGACGGTCATAAACGCACTTTAGAGGCGGATCATTTATTAGCTTTTTTTGGTTTATCCATGGACCTGGGACCTTTGTCAGAATGGGGTATGGCGCTGCAGAAAAAGCATATAGAAGTTGATTTCAAAACCTGTGAAACAAACTTAAAAGGTGTGTTTGCCATTGGTGATGTTGCAACGTATCCATATAAGCAGAAGCTTATCCTAACTGGGTTTGCAGAAGCGGCTCAAGCTGTACATCAAATTCGTTCGATGGTTTACCCAGGAGAAGTTTTCCACTTTGAATATTCGACCACGCAAGGTGTGCCAGGTAGTGGCTCCTAAACAACCCGCAATTTTACAAGTTTTGCCAGCGCTTAATTCAGGCGGCGTTGAGCGTGGTACGTGTGAAATTGCCAAGACAATTGTTGACAGGAGCTGGCAATCTTATGTTGCCTCGACCGGCGGAGGACTTGTTAATGAATTAGAAAAAAGTGGTACAAGGCACGTAAGGATATCAACACTTAAATCACACGTTTTGGTTTTTTACTCAGCCTGGCAACTCTACAAAATCATAAAACAATGCAATATTGATTTAGTTCATGCGCGCAGTAGGCTCCCTGCTTGGGCCTGCTATTGGGCAAGCAAGTGGGCCAAAGTGCCAATGGTCACAACTTTTCATGGGGCGTACGGCTGCCAAAATCACTTTAAGTATTTTTATAATTCAGTAATGGTGAAAGGTGAAAGAGTGATTGCACCCTCACAATTCATCGTTGATCACATTAAAAAGACTTATAAAGTTCCATGTAGCAAGATTGACTTAATTTACCGCGGTGTTGATTTGGAGCAATTTTATCCCAGTGCTGTTTCAACACATACAATAAAGTTGATTCGGAAAAAGTGGCAGGTTCAGCAGGGGGAGATGGTTTTTCTTCTTCCAGGACGCTTTACGGCGATTAAAGGGCATGAGATTTTGCTGAGAGCTTTGGCAGCATTCAAGGATAAAAATTGGAAATTGATTTTGATGGGTTCTTGGTATGGCAAAGAAAAGTATTTTGAATATATTAAGAAAGTTATTGTTGATCTTGATTTGGAGAGTCATGTTTTGATTGAGCCTGCTCAAGGCGCTGTTCAAGAAGCCTATGCAGCTGCGGACATTGTTGTGTGTCCGTCTATTAAGCCCGAATCATTTGGCCGCACGATTGCTGAAGCAGGCGCCATGGCTAAACCAGTGATTACCACCAACATAGGTGGCGGCGCTGAAATTGTTGTATCTAATGAAACAGGTTGGCTTGTGCAGCCAAATTCAGTTGATGATTTACGAAAAGCACTAGGACAGGCTTTTAAACTGGAGCCTGAACGGTTAGGGGAAATAGGTAAAGCAGCTGAAGAGCGTATTAGAAAAAAATTCACCTTAACTGCTATGCAGAGCAAAACAATTAAGCTGTACGAATCAGTCTTGAAAGTTTAGGCAAAAAAAAACTGGCCCTGAGGCCAGCTTTATATTTGATACTTGAAGGTATATTTACATTTGAGCTCTCTTTGTTCTTTGCAATTTTGGCTGTTTGCATTGCATCTCACCGTTTTTCAACTTAGTAAAAGTAACTTCATTGTTAAAGCGGTCTCCTCTTCCAACGAAATCTTCGGTTCCCTCATATTTCTTTAACCAATTTTGTGCAGCAAGGGTAAGCTCTTCGTCAGTTTTCATAGTGCCATCTTTTCTAAACATGCCTTTAACATAAGCTTTTAAAGATCTTGTTGATGCACAAAAAAATTGTCCCTGCAAAAGAGGGTCGTTATTAGCAGCATTTTCATCAAAAACTGGGTAAGCTCCCCATTCAAATTTAGTACTTGAAACCCCATACCTGTAGGCTAGATTTAAAACAACAGCTTGAGCATTTGGTGATTTACGGTCGAGTTCGTTCAGAGCAGTACGTAACTCTTGTCTAGCAGAGCTATTTTGTGTGGTATCAATGAAAAACTCAAAAAATTTATTTAAGCATTTAGAGTATTGGTTAGCATAGCTTGGCTTTGAATTTTTTGATATGTCCAGTAGCACATCCAACACAAGATTCAGGTCCTGTTTACAAACACGGGGCAATTGAGTTGCTTTTGATAAATAGAGATTATTTGCGATTCCACAATTAGAGTTAAATGATACAGCTAATAACAATGTTAATAGTATTTTTTTCATGATGCCTTCCAAATTAGTTTGTTCAATTATTGACTGTGTATATATAATAGATCAAGCATTTTTTGTTGTATTGATAAAGATATAAACCATTCGCTTGAAAATTGTGCGAAAGCTTTCTATTATTCAGAAAAATTATAGGCTGGAATGTCAAAAGAAGACTTAATTGAATTGGAAGGTGAAGTTACCGAATTGCTTCCAAAAGCAAATTATCGTGTGATGCTTGAGAATGGGCACGAAGTGGTTGCCTATGCATCAGGGCGGATGCGTAAAAATAGAATTCGTGTTCTGTTGGGTGATAAAGTAACTGTTGAAATGACGCCATACGATTTAACAAAGGGTCGTATTTCTTTTCGTCACAAGTAGCGTAGTACTTGATGGCCGCTCTGCAATCTTTTGTTTTGGCTTCCGGATCCCCCTCGCGCGCTAAAATTCTTAACGAGCTTTGCTTTGAAGGCTTTGACATCTCCCCGCAAGATATCGATGAATCCGAGCTTAAAAACGAACCCCCCCGAACATATATAAAAAGAATTTGCAGCGCTAAAGTAGCCTCTGCCAAAAAGAATCACCCTGACCGAGTCATTTTAGCAGCTGACACAATTGTTGCCGTTGGGCGGAGAATACTGCAAAAAGCGCAAAGTCCCGATCAGCAGCATCAGTTTATGAGCTTAATTTCGGGTAGGCGTCATTATAGTATGACAGCCGTTGGTATTTACAACCCGAAACAACCTGAGAAAATTATTATTAAACTGGTTGAAACCCTTGTGCAGATGAAGCGGATGACTGACCAAGAAATTGCTGCATATGTTGACTCTGGAGTTTGGCAAGGCTGTTCGGGGTATAAATTTGATTATATGTTCCAATCACTGGTAAAGCGCATTGATGGGTCTGTGTCGAGCATTCAGGGGCTGCCTGTCTATACGGTTCGAAATTTGTTGGGCAGTGCCGGCGTTTTTCCCAAGTTTTCTCTATCTAAATGAGTGATGTACTGATCAGCCGCTATGGAGCAGGGTTCCTGGCTTTGAAAGTTAAAAACCAGTCTGTTGAAGATGTGCTTGTGTTTGGCCCTACGATTCCATTTTCTTATGTTGGGTGCACTGTAGATGGAAAGGTTCAAAGCAAAAGCCCTGATGGCAAAAGTCTAAATGTGGATTGCGCAGGTGTAGCTAGTGCTATTTTGGTTGAAATCGGTAAACACAAGATATGTGTAGGTGATACAGTGAGAGTGCGGATCACGCATGATGCCAGCTTGGTTGAGCCTCATAAAGGGCATAAAGGCAGGATAGTGAGCAGTTCAGTGGCGTTGACAGAGAGGTCAGATTGGCTCACGGGGGTTGTTAATATGTGCAAAAATGCATCAAAAATAGTCCTAAATGATGCCGTTTTAGCCCAAAAATTGACCAAAAATGACCTAAAAAACGTCAATTTCAAGCACTCTGAGACCATTTTTGACGATGCAGGGTATGGAGATTTTGTTGAATCTTTGATGGACGCATCCTGGTTACT
This sequence comes from Holosporaceae bacterium UBA7879, assembly GCA_002500565.1. Taxonomy (GTDB): domain Bacteria; phylum Pseudomonadota; class Alphaproteobacteria; order UBA7879; family UBA7879; genus UBA7879. The sequence goes on along the minus strand of DLRV01000024.1, from coordinate 75,372 downwards.
CGATGAGTCTGGGGGGAGTATTACATTAGATCGATCAAAAGTTGCTTGGTGTTTTGATGTGAATACAAGCTCTGTTGAAACTGTTAGTCGGTCTCGTGTTAAAAAAGTAAATCATGAAGCCTGGAACTTGATTAATCGAAAAATTGTTTTGCTTAACTTATCGGGCCTGATTTTGATAGACTTTATTGAGATGAGCCGAACGGAAACGGATCATCTGCTTGAGCAAATTAAAAAGGATCAGACGTTGCTTGGCATACAGTGCCTAGGGCGAACGCGTGCTGGGCTTATTGAAATAACCCGGAAGCGACATGGATATCCTTTATGGGATTTGCTCAAAATTTGCTGATGAACTGGAGGTTGTGATGAAGTGCCCTATTTGTAAGAGCCCAACAGTAGATGCCTTTAAACCATTTTGTTCCCGGTATTGTAAGAACATAGATCTAAATCGCTGGCTTTCAGAACGCTATACGTTGAAGGAAGAGTTTTCAGAAAAAGAAATTGTTCAAAACTTTAAGTAAAGTGAATCAAAGAAAAAATAAGTTTCATATGTATTATTGAATACTCATATTCGCGTTGAATTTTTATTGTTTTACTGGCAAAAATAAAGAATGAAACTTCAATACCCCGAATTTGCTGAAAACCCAGAAATACGTTGTCCAGTGGTTTTGCTCTTGGACGTTTCTGCTTCTATGGAGGGGGCTCCAATTCAAGCTCTGAATGCAGGCCTTGCGTCTTTTAAATATGACATTGAAGAAGATGAAATGGCCTCCCTACGTGTTGAAGTGGGTGTGGTGACGTTTGGCGAAGAAGTTAAAATTATTCATGATTTTTCGACAATTGATCATTTTACGCCGCCTCAACTGACCACAAAAGGAAAGACCCCTTTTGGAGAAGCCATTAACTTGGGCTTGGATATGTTGGAATTTCGTAAAAAAGTTTTCAGAGACCATGGTATTCAATATTACCGCCCGTGGGTTTTTCTTATAACTGATGGCGCGCCAACAGATGATGAGTGGCCTGAGGCTGCTAAGCGGGTTCATGAGATGGAGGCAAACAATAAATGTTCTTTTTTTACTATCGCAGTTGAAGGGGCCGATCTTGAAACACTTGAAGAAATTGCGCCAAAAAAAAGGCCGCCACTTAAATTGCAAGATTTAAAGTTTGAAGAATTATTCAAATGGATGTCTGCATCTGTAAGACGGGTATCTAAACACAAGTCAGCCGGGGAAATGGCGATGCTTCCATCCGTTTCAACATGGGCTGTACGATAATAAAATAAAGGTTCACAGAGCCTTGGGGAGGGCGATGTCTTGGCAAATTTTTTCAGCTGCTACAGCAGGCGCAACTCATGAAAAGCACTTGCAAAAATGTGGCGATGCGGTATGTGCAATTCAAGCTAGGGGTTATTCTCTATGTTTGATTGCTGATGGTGCTGGATCGGTTTCTGGCAGTGAGGATTTTGCTGAAAACTTGGTTAGTTATGTCAAAGATATTTTTCAGGAAGGCTCTTGGATGCAAGGAGAGAAATGGACACCTAAAAATATTCTTTTGCATTTATATGAAAGCGTTAGAGGCAAAGTATCAGAGAGAGCTTTTGGCCCTGGGGATTCAACCTTATTGGCGCTTCTGATTGCTGATCAAGAGGCGGCTTTTTTACAAGTAGGGGATGGGTTTTGTGTGGTGCGTGAGAATGGTCACTTTCAGTTGATTAGTGATATGGATAAAGACGCATATGCGAATGAAACAGACTTTATTGGCAAAACACAGATACCTTCAGTTAAAACATTCAACACACAAGATGTTGATTTTTTTGCTTTATCAAGTGATGGCTTAACTCAGGTTGCTTTACGTACAAAAACCAACCAACCCCATATACCTTTTTTTGAACCTTTTTCATTGTTTTTATCTGAGCATCCGTCCGATAATGAAGGAAAAAAAGAAATTGAAGCTTTCTTAAAATCTGATTCCCTTCGTGATAAAGTCAAAGACGACGTTTCATTAATAATAGGACAGCGCCACCATGACTGAAATTTTTTACACGCGTTTGCGTCAGCCTGTGACGCTGGATAAGAAGTTGGCTTCTGGTGGAGAGGGAGAGGTTTGGCAAACGGATCGAATTGGCACGGTTGCCAAACTGTTTTATCAACCTGATACGACGCGTCTTGAAAAGCTACAAAATATGATTCAGCTTCCGCCGGCTGATCCGATGAAAAAACATGATCACGTATCGATTCCATGGCCACAAGAGTTGATCTTTGATGTTGCTGGGAAGTTCAAAGGATATCTCATGCCCTGCATTTCGGGAGGGATGACGCTTAATAATGTTTATAATGCTAAGCTACGCAATCAAAAGGCACCCGGGTTTAACTGGTACTATCTACATGTAGCTGCCCTTAATGTGGCGTCAATTATTGATGCTTTGCATACCAAGGGGTATGTCATTGGCGATGTAAAAACGGATAATTTCCTTGTTAATAATCAGGCTTTGGTTTCAGTTATAGATACGGATTCTTTCCAAGTTAGAGGGTCTTCAAGGACTTTTAGAAGTCTGGTTGCCTCTGATGGTTTTACACCGCCTGAGCTTATTACAAAGGATATGAAGCGGTTTAACCGACGGCCTGAGCATGATGCCTTCGGATTAGCTGTTATCATTTACATGTTACTTACGGGAGATCATCCTTTTTCAGGTCAATGGGCGGAGGGCATAGAGCCCCTTGATCGTGATGCAGCGATAGCTGGAGGCATTTGGCCGCATGGTCCGCAGAAGCTGTTGCAGCCTTCTATTCTTTCTGTGCCCCTTTCATATCTTGATCTAGATATTCAAAAAGCTTTTCATCAAACATTCACGGAGGGGCATCGTGATCCAACTAAGCGATTAACAGCAAAGAAATGGTGCCAGTACCTGACGTCTGCTCTTAAGTCACTTAAGGTGTGTCAGAAGAATCGCAATCATTATTATCACGCTAATCAGGCAGAATGTTCATGGTGTGTGCGTGCTAAAGCTTTTGGGTATGATTCATTCCCAAGTCAAACTAATAAGTCTGAACTCGAGAGTTATCACGAATTTTTGCGAGCTGCTGATAATAACGATCATCAGCAAATGATTCAACTTTGGAAAACGGTTCCGGAATTGCACAGTCTTGGTGAGCTAGAAGGGTACCGAGAAAAAATGAATGGGTTAATTCGTGAATTGGGAAATATTGAATCCTTTGCCAAAGCTTGCCAAGAACAGAGCAGGAATGCTGTGGAAATTATGCGGATTTGGCAATCTAACCCTGCATGGCATAGCTTGATTGATCAAGGTCATTATAAAGTTGGTAAACAGCCCTTGCGAGAATATATCAATCAGTTGACTCAAAATGAGGAAGAAAAAAATGTATTGATCCGTCTTCTTAATAGATGCGATGAGCGTTTCAATCTAAAAAAAGCATACGTTGAAGAAGAGGATCAGTTACATCAACGCCTAAAAAGCTATCTGAAAGAAACTGAGTTAAATGAATCCAACCAAATGCTTTTTGATAGAATGGATTTAGCAAAAAACCGCACGAAAGCATGGCAAAAAATATCTGCTGCTTTAAAAGAGGATGAACAAGTTGCATACAATTTATGGGTAGAGAACAAGTCTTTACTTGATGGATTTGTTCAGGTGCACGATCAAATAGAATTTTTTAACAATCTCGAAGTCCAGATGAAGGTTTTGAATAAGTTGAAAAATAAAATTGAAAACAAACAATCGCATGAAGAAATTTTGACTTTGTGGGAGCTTTATCCTTCTCTTATGAAATCAGATTTCGTTAAACAATATAGCATTGGCGATACCGCTCTGCAGGATCATATTCAGCTTTATTATCAAAAGCGTGATTTATTTAAAAAATTGAGAAAGGCCAGGCAATCTGGAGAAGTTGAACAAGTAAGGCACCTATGGAATTCAGATCTATGTGATGAGGCATGCTTTAAGCCATTTGAACAGTTCTTGACAAATGCGCATGAGAATTCGAATCACTGGGCGCGGATTCGGGCGGCTGCACTTGAAGATGAATATGAAACAGTTGTTAATTACTGGGATGAGAAATTCACATCACGTGCATATCAATCAGGGATACAAGAAAAAATTCAAAGAGCTTTTCAAGTGCAATTTGGATTCAAAAAAAACATTCATCACACTGGGCAAAAAAGTGTTTTTATGCATCGTGATTTTAATGAAATTGTTTATGGTTGGCCCCTTGAAAATGCAACTGAACCAAGCAAGTTAAGCTGCACACATCTTGTTTTCTGTGCCAGGCCTGATCGTTTCCCTGAGACGCCTGATGATATAAAAGAACCTATATATTATCGAGTTATAGGCAAGGGAGAGGCTAAAGATAAATATGCACGCATTTTGTTTCCTGTAATGAAGGGCAATTATTATTTCTCTGTTTTTCCAGCAACCGTCATTTGTGGGCGTGTGGTGGAAATTGATGAGCCGTATCAGTTTATGGCACCGACAAAATATCCGGAAATAAAATACGCATTTTTTCGTAAAAAACACACTGATCAGAATTCCTTATTTCTTCAGGTTTTTTCCTCTGAGAAAATAACCGTTCCGCCTTTTGCTGTTACCTATGATGAAGAAAGGCCAAAGCATTATTTTGAAGAAAATCAGAAAGTTCTTGCTGAAATGGATGCAGTGTCGTGTGATGCTGGAGAGTCTTTAATAGAAATCCACACTCAACAAAAGTTGCCTGATGATGCTTTTGTATCAATTTATGTTCGCGACCGATCGTTTTATGATACTGTTCGTGTGATTAACCTCTCTTTGGACGCTGTGGTATGAAGTTAAAGCAAAAAGATTCATTTACATGCCCGTTTTGTCTTCATTCATTTTTACAAAGCGAAGCTCTATATCGCTGTGTTGCGCTGCCACAAATTTGCCGCCCTGAACAAGATGATATTTTTGATGGTTTTTTTGATGTTGCTCCTGAAAAGAGAGGCCGAGTTTTTGAGGGGCAAAGTCGCCAGATAAGAAAACTATCGCTTAGTTCTTTTCAAACGACTCAAGTTAAATGTGATATGTGTGCAACAAAAACCAATGCACAGGTTTGTCCACATTGTCATGGAGACTTGCCAGAGGATTTTTTCTCAATGGTACATGTGCCGTTTGCCTTGCAAGCTGATAATGAAGAAGTGCCAAATTTGTTTGTTGCAGGTTTATTAGAAAAATTGGGAAAAATTACGGGGCATGATATTCAGGCGACCATTGAAAAAGTTCCGTTGATGAATGGTTTTATCTTTTCTTTTGATAAAAGTAGTTTTGGAAGTAAACGTGTTCTGGTTAGTTTTCATACTCTTAATAACATTGAAAATGAGGAAAATAAAAAATCACTTAAGGCTGCTCTGGTTTTTTTAGAAGCAACAACTCTTTTTGGAGATAAGGACGTTAGTTTTGCTTACAAAGACATTGAGAATATTTCGAATGATCTTATGAGTGGTGCTATCTTAGGCATAAATTTTTATAATATTGACGATTACTATGGCTACTTTGCAAAAACATCAGCAGTTGTAGACAGTCCAGATTTTCGGGATGGATATCAAAATCTTTGTGGGGAATACGTATCGCAGGAAATTTTGACTCTTTTTGGGGCCGCTTACGGTGTTAATTTCCTTAGGCAGATTCGTCAAAATATCAAGCCCTGGCGCTTTGGTGTATGTTCTTTAAGGGACAACCATAATGTGCCACTTGCCTCATACCATCGTATAGAAGACTTGTTCCTGTGGCAGCTTCACTATGTTCTAGAGAAGGGGATATAGCTTAAGAATTGAAGATTCAGCTTTTTAACTCTTTTCTATCTGAGTGATATTCGATACAACATATCTGGGAAGCATGAGCAGACAAAGAGTTTGTTAACCCGGTCAGGTCCGAAAGGAAGCAGCCGTCGCAGATGTATTTGGGTTGTATCATGCTTCTCGCTTAAGCTATAGTTATGCATGACTCATTCACAAACTTCGTTTCGACCCAGTGCGCTTAAATACAGGCCTCAAAATCTGGATGAGCTTGTTGGCCAGGAAGTTTTGGTTAAATCCCTTCAGAATAGTATTGACCAAGATCGCTTAGCGCATGCGTATGTTTTTACAGGTGTCCGTGGTGTGGGTAAAACTTCAACAGCCAGATTATTGGCACGTGGACTGAATTGCCTTGGTGTTGATGGCAATGGTGGGCCAACAAGCAGTCCGTGTGGTGTTTGTCGATCTTGTGTGGATATCCTATCTGAAAAATCAATGGATGTCCTGGAGGTGGATGCGGCAAGCCAAACTGGGGTTGATGACGTTAGGCAACTTATTGAAAATGTCTCTTATAAGCCTGTACATGGTCGCTATAAAATTTACATCATTGATGAAGTTCATATGCTTTCAAAGAGTGCGTTTAATGCGCTTTTGAAGACATTGGAAGAGCCGCCCGCTTATGCCAAGTTTTTTATGGCAACAACTGAGATTGATAAGGTTCCTGTGACGATCTTATCCCGGTCGCAGCGGTATGATCTCAAACGAATTCCCTTGAGTATTTTGCAAGATCACCTTGCCAAAATAGTCGAACAAGAGGGGCGACAAGTTGATTCCTCTGGATTACAGCTTATAGCTGAGGCAGCGGAGGGATCAGCTCGAGACGCGCTTTCAATCCTGGATCAGGTTTTTAATGTTGCTGAAGGTGAAATAAAAGCAAGTGATGTCGAGTCGGTTTTAGGATATGCACGCCATCAGGATGTTGTAGAGCTTTTATCCGATTTATTTGCAGGTAATGTGCAATCAGCACTAGAAAAGTTTCAAAAACTTTATGCTGAAGGGGTATCTGTCTTAAACCTTGCCAATAGATTGCTTTATGTTGTCCATAAGCTTTCAATGGCGACAGTGACTGGCGTAGAGTCTGGATTACTTGCGGCTGAAAAAGAACTGCTGGGCAGTTTGTCTGTTCCAACTCTAACGCGGGCATGGCAACTGATACTTAAAGGTATCGAGGAAATCAAGCAAAGCCCCAATCAAGCAAATGCCATGGAGATGCTTTTAATTCGTTTCTGTTACATCAGCCATTTGCCGAATATGGCGCATATTGGTTCTGAAAATGAAAATCTAGATCAAAAAAAAAAATCTAGTTTAATTCAATCAACGCCAATTCAAGATAGGGCAGAGAGAAAGTCTATTGAGGTTGTAGAAAGTAAACCCGTAAAAAGTAATATTACGATAGAAGAGATTATCATACGCGCCCACCAAGAAAATGAAGTTATGCTGGCAACGCACTTAGAATGCTCGGTTGCTTTCGTAGAGACAAAAGATTCTTTTTTGAAATTGAAAAAAGTTAAAACTGTTCCGCAGTCCTTTGAGAGAGAGTTACAAAAAAAGATGACAGCTTGGTACGGATGTCCTTGGGTTGTGGAGTGGGTTGAAAATGATTCTGCGTTAACGCTAGAAGAAATAAAACAAACTGAACAAAAAAAAAGGCTCAACGATTTCCAAAAAAGTGATACGTTTATGCGTGTTAAAGCCGCATTTCCAAATGCGCAGTTAACTGAAATTAGAGAAGAAAGGTTAGACCCATGATGAAAGGTTTTGGCAACATGATGAAGCAGGCTCAAGAAATGCAGAGCAAGTTGGAGTCTTTGCAAAAGGAGCTTGAACAAGAAATTGTTGAGGGTGCTTCGGGCGGTGGCATGGTTAAAGCAACTGCAACGGCCAAAGGTGTTTTAAAATCGCTGGCTATTGATGATGAGCTGTTTAAACAAGATGAAAAAGAAATATTAGAAGATCTTGTTGTAGCTGCTGTCAACGATGCAAAAACCAAAGGTGAAAAACTATCACAGGAAAAGATGTCTGCAATCAGTGGTGGTTTAAACTTGCCAGGTGGGATGAAGCTTCCTTTTTAATTTTACATGCAAGAAAATCTTCTCGAGTTATTTATTAAAAAGTTAAGCAAGCTCCCTGGTTTGGGACCGCGGTCAGGGAGGCGTCTTGCACTTCATTTAATAAAGGAAAAAGAAGACATTCTTCGGCCTTTGGCGCAAATCCTATTGGATGTAGATAAGTCGGTTGCGACATGTTCAATATGTGGAAATTATGATTTAGTTCAGCCTTGTCATATTTGCTCTAGTGTCAACCGTGATGAAACAACCCTTTGTCTGATCGCAACAGTTGAAGACTTATGGGCACTTGAAAGAGGGCAAACTTATAAAGGACACTATCATGTTTTGGGCGGGCTGCTATCGGCCTTGGATGGCGTAAGGCCAGAACACCTTGCAATTCCCTCTTTGAAAAAAAGGCTTGATGAGCATACATACAGTGAAATTATTTTTGCCCTTAGCCCAAGCTTGGAAGGGCAAACCACTGCTTTCTATGTTCAAGATCAACTCAAGGATTATCCTATCCAGGTATCGCGTCTATCGTTTGGCTTACCAATGGGGGGGGAGTTGGATTATTTGGATGAAGGCACATTAACAACAGCTTTGAATGGGCGCGTTAAACTGGAGCAGAGACAATAGTATGAAGGTTACACCATTAATTATAACAAAAGTAATTCAGGGAATTGGTTACTTAAGTTTGAACCGGCCTGCTGCTTTAAATGCTTTAAATCAAGAAATGGTTGATGCTATCCATTACTATCTTGATGAATGGGAGAAATCCGAAGATGTAAATGTAGTGGTTTTAAAGAGCACATCTCCAAATTTCTTTTGCGCTGGTGGAGATATCAAAGCTCTTTACCATCATTATAAAAACAATGAACTTGCCACCATTGAAAAATTTTATACGCGTGAATATGCATTAAACCAAAAGCTATCTGCATATACAAAGCCTACCATTGCTATTGGTTCTGGGCTTGTTATGGGCGGTGGGCTTGGATTGGTACAGCAATGTGATTATCGACTTGTTACCGAAAATTCTGAATGGGCGATGCCAGAAACAGCCATTGGTTTTTTTCCAGATGTTGGTGCGATATGGTTTTTAAATAAGTGCCCGGGCTATACGGGTTGGCTGATGGCTTTAAGTGGGTGTAGAGCGAATGCTGCAGATATTATGTACACAGTGCTTGGCACACATTTTTTATCTTCTGAAACACTAGAGGTTTTTTATCAAGGTCTTGAAAAAGCACCAACACATACAGATGCACGCGCGTGTATTGATATCCTGCTTGAAAACATGTCAACCACACCCCAAATGGAAAGTCCAATCAGCCACTTCCGGCAAGAAATAGATACATTCTTATCAGAGGAGGATTTATCCATTTCTCTTAATGCTTTTGAGCTTTTGTTATCACAAAAGTTGGGAAAATCTGAAAAGCAATGGCTTGAGAATGTGGGCCAAGGGTTTGCAAATGCAAGCCCATTGAGTTTAGTTGTAACACATCAATATCTAAAAAAAATGAGGTCTGCTTCTTTAAGTGCTGTTTTTGAAACAGACCGTAAGCTGGCTAATTTATTTTTAGATCATGGAGATTTTATTGAGGGTGTTCGTGCTAAATTGATTGATCGTGATGGTATGCCAAAATGGCTAAACGCTGATTTATACGACGTTTCTGTACAGGATTTGGAACCTTTTATGAATGCTTTAAATGAAAAAAATTGATATTTTTATGGCTCTTTTGGTAGCGGCTTCGTGGGGGGTGAATGCGCCAATTGTGAAAATGACCCTTCAAGAAATGCCTCTCTTTTTCTTTTGTACGATTAGGTCTGCTATACTCTCACTTCTTTTGTTGGCTTGTTATAAAACAGTCTATTCTTATAAAGCAATCATATCGTTTTCTTTTTTGCATGGACTTAAAATCTCTTTCCTTTATGGTTCTGTTTTCATTGGCCTGTCCGCGGGTTTGTCGACTGTGATTTTACAAACGCAGTCAATATTTGCTGTTTTACTAGCTGTTATTTTCTTTAGGGAGCGCATTTTTGCAAATCAAATAATTGGCTTACTTATATCGTTTTGTGGTGTTGCGTTGATTAGTCGTGAAGCTTTAAGCCTGGCAAGTTATCTTGGGTTTGCCTACGCGCTTTTATCGGCAGTAGCTGCAGGAGGCGCAATCATTACGCTTAGAAATTATAAAAAAGTGAGTATTACACAAGGCCTCGCCTTTGTTGGATGGTTTAACCTTTTTTCAATTATCCCTTTCTTGATTATTTCTTTGATTTTTGAAGGTCTTCACCCATGGCAAAGCTTCTTTGAGATAATCACAAAAGCCCGTGTTTTGATTCTTTTATTGCTGGGAGCTTTAACCGTAATTTTTGCATATGTCTTTTTAGCTTTGGTTTTAGCGCGAAATGAAACCATTAAGGTTTCTGGATATTTGCTGTTAACGCCTGTATTTGGATTGCTTGCATCATACACATGTTTAAGCGAGGAATGTACGTCTTTAGCAATAATTGGCACAGGAATTATCATTGCAGGCCTTGCTATGAATCAAGGAGTATCTCTTAAAGGCATTAAGGGTTAGGGCAATAGTTCTGACATTGCGATGAGAGCTTATACCACTCATTGTAACAATTTTTTGAAGAAGAGTCGCAAATGCTTCCAAAGGCGTTGTAGAGAACTTGTAGGCAATAAGAATGACTAAACTGACAATTAGAACAGCCTGCGCCACAAAAAGTATTAATCACATTGAAGTCAGAAGTTTTATTTAAGGTTATGTGATTGATGGATGCGGAAAAGCTTGTAATTGGGTATATTAAAGCAATCAATATTAAGCAGGTAAACTTCAACGAATGATCTCTTTTTTTGCTATCGTACCTCGAAAAGGGGAAGGCGTAAATTTATTCTCTCTTTATTCAGCATGTTTAGCAGAGGTTTTGTCTGTATGTATTGTTTAATTGAAGTGTTTTTTATGCATCTTACATAGAATATGACAGGGCTGTTAGCCTTTCTAATTGGCAAAATCCGAAGTGATGTATGATCATGAGCCCATTTAATTTCTGTTTCTAAGCCTCCCCATTCAAAAGTTTGACTTTTTCTCTTATCATTAAAGGTTTCTTGCGAGGTATATATCTTAATTTTTAATTTTTCCTGTATGGGTGGTTTTATTTCAGGCAGTATTGCTTTTGAGTGACTAAGATATGTTGTACTATTTAAGCTGTTAGGCTTTTTAAAATTAAAAAACTTATATGATATGGGGGCAAGCTGTGCACCAATCTTAACAGTTGGAGATGGAATGATAATAGCAGATGGTTTTTTTAATTTTGCCTCAGCTCTTAAGGCGTAACGAGAAAGGGCGCGATCAATGCTTTGTTGAGATCGTTCAAGTATTTTGCTTATTTCAGGTGCTTTAAATCCTTGCTGATAAAGCTTTTTAAGTTCTTTAACTTCGGATGTTTGCCAGTTTTTTCTCATAACAATTTTGTTTTTATTTTTATTATTTAAAAACCATTTGTTTTTTTTCAAGGGTGGGAAATGAGTATTTTCATTAATGAGGGATACAGGCTATATTAATGTATGACTTGGTTGGCTGTGTCTTTTTTTATTTTCCTCACCTTCTTTACTGTAGAAGCGCGGTCAAAAGATCAGCTGACGTTCTCTGCTTACAGAATGCCTCCATATGCAAATGATGTATCTTTAGGAGGTGGTGTTTTTTCCTTATTAATAAAAGAAGTTTTTCAGAAATATGGAATAGAAACAAAAATTAAATTTTTTTCAGATAATTCTTGGCAAGAACTATTGGGAAATCAAGAGGTTGTAGGACACTTCCCTGTAATTGATTTAAAAGATATTTCTACGGACTATCCATTAAGGACTCATGTTATGGATGCAAAACTTTATATATATAGGCAAGTATCTAATCCATTAGCCCTAAAAATAGCTGGTCGAAAACCTCTTACACTAAAGTCAAAAAAGCATGATCGTTTATGTGTTCCTCAATATATCGTTGATATCAAAGGTTTTGAGGATAAACTAGCTCAACATAAGATTGATTATGATGTTGCTTTAAATACAGGTGATTGTAAGGCGCGAATTATTAGCGGTCGCAATCAATCAATGATTAGTGATGAGTTGCATGGGCTCTCAATAGGCTTAAATGTTGATAAAGAAGATTTGTTACAACTTGAGAAGGAATCTGCCCCCTTTCTTGTTGTTGGTATGTATGTCATATTCAATGAAAGTATCCCAGGCATAGAGGGCTTTAAAGCTTTTTTTGATAGGGAGTTGGCTAAAATGAAAAGCAATTATGGCTTTAAAGATATTATGACACGCTTCAATGAGTATTGGAGTATTGTTTACTAGGAGTAAATATGACGGCTGAAAAAATTAATTACTTTCCATCTTCGGACACCCTTAATGATTATATTCGACAAACACAAAAGTTTCCAATGCTTGAGCCTGAAGAAGAATACACACTTGCTAAGCAGTGGGTGGAAAACGAAGATAAAGAAGCACGAAAAAAATTAATTGAGAGCCATCTTAGGCTTGTTGTTAAAATAGCTTCTGGCTATAGGGGATATGGATTACCTCTTTCGGATCTTATCGCAGAAGGTAATTTAGGCCTTTTGCAAGCAACAAATAAATTTGATCCAGAAATGGGGAACCGATTTTCTACTTATGCACAATGGTGGATTAAGGCAGCTATTCAGGACTATGTTTTGAAGTCTTGGTCGCTCGTGAAAATTGGTACAACAGCAGCGCAAAAAAAACTTTTTTTTGGATTGAAAAAAATCAAACATGTTTTGAAAATCAGGGATGATGGAGATCTTCTAGATGAACATGCAGAGAAAATTGCAGCTGAGCTTGATGTGCCTATTGCAGAAGTTAAATCTATGCAACAAAGAATACAGTCTCATGACTCATCACTTAACAAACCAATCAAAGAAGAAGCTGGCGCAGGAGAGTGGCAAGATTGGTTGGAGTCTGAAGATTATAACCAGGAAGAAAACTTGATTTCATCCACAGATCAAAATAAAAAATCTGAGCTAGTTCACGAAGCTATAAAAGTGCTTAACCCGCGTGAAAAGCAAATTGTTATTGCACGCAAACTGGAAGAGCCCCCTAAAAAACTTGAAGAATTAGCAACGCATTATCAGCTTTCAAAAGAAAGGGTGAGGCAAATTGAATTAAAAGCCATGCATAAATTGCATCATTTTTTAGAAAACCATTTAAAAGACAATGAAAATCTTAGATACCTTGTTGAATAACAAATGTCTGACCTTCATTTAAATAATGATTATGAAATTGATAGGCGATTAAAAACGATTGTTGAGCCTAAAAAAGATCAAACATTTTTAAAATATTTTCTAGGTTTCTCTGGTATTGCTTTTATTATCATTTTGTTTGGAATGCTGTATTGGCAGTATAATGTCCAATCTTACAAACATAAATGTTTATCACAAAAGCTATACAGTGAAGAAAAGCTGAAAAACTCTTATGATATCCCTGAACATAGGCCTGCACAACAAGAGGAGCAATCACTTGTTAATTATGGCAGGGATATTGAAACGCAAGAGAGTAAAATTATATTTAATGACCTTAATCCAATTATTAAAGATGTTATTAGTAAAAGAGAGAATACCTTTTCTCATTCAATAAAGTCATTCACTAGTGGGAAGACAAAAGGTGTAACCCAGATCAATAAAAGTAAAAAATTAGCTCCAGCAAAAACAAAAATAGATGGAGTTGCTGTTTATGCTTCGTCAAAAAAGCAGTTGGAAAACCTGGCTAAATTAAATGAGCTTGTTAGGGTTATTGTTCCATTTGAAAAGCTGGATGATCCATTGTTTTTACAAGCTGTGAAAAAAAGTGGGCTTTTTATAATTGTTGATATTCCTATGGAAGCAAAAACTGTGGTAAATAAAGTCGCTTTAAAAACAACCCTTGGAAGAGTGGGGGTAGAAAAGGTCATTAAAGATATACAAGCCAAAGTTCCTAAATTAGTGGGCATAAGCAACCGCATGGGGAGCAAGTTTTTAGGTGATAAGAAATCAGTTGAGGCTTTTATTGGAGCGCTTTCTAAGTATAAGCTCTTTTTTGTGCATCATCGTAATGGACCCTACAGAATAGACCAAGTAGCAAAAAATAATAACGTGCAAGTTTTCAATGCAAAATCTGTGAAAAATTCAGAGAAAATAAAGAAAAATAAGAATTTAGGGATGATGAATATTCTACCCTATTCAAAGAAAAATTTTGCATCAATAAAAACATTGAGCGCTGGTAAATGAGCAAAGAAATTCTTCCAGATCATTTTCATGCAGAAATGATTGATAGCTTGCCTAAAAAACGATCTATCAACTTATATGGACACCCGACAAGTTTAACCATGGAGCCGTATTTTTGGAAACAGCTAAATCAAATTGCTATTGAAAAAGAAACCAGTGTGCAGAAAATTATAGAGGCCATTGACCAACTGCAACCTAGAAATCTCTCTGCTGCTTTAAGGGTTTATGTCTTGCTAGAAAAATCAAAAAGTTAGAATTGCCGGGTGTCTTCTCTGCAAGTGTTTATTTAGCGCTTGGTAATTTAGTAAAACTGAATTATTGTGCGACTTATGCTAACGCAAAGACAACTTGAGCTCCTAAAGTTTATTCATAAATACTCAGGTCTTCATCATGTTTCCCCTAATTATGATGAGATGAAAGAGCATTTAAACCTAAAATCAAAATCTGCGATTCACTCACTTGTTTCTGCCCTGGTTTCAAAAGGGTATTTAGAACGTTTACCAAATCAAGCCCGCGCCCTCAGAATCGTTAGATTTCCTGAGGTGACGTCTCTTGACGGTCAACAAACTTTTAGGGGTGATAATGTGCTTGAAGGTGGTAAAGTAAGCGATACACTTAACATTAAAAATAATTCTCAAGTTCGCATCTCTTTTCATGGGCATATAGCAGCTGGAATGCCGCTCACTGTTTTTGAAAACCCTGAAGAGACCATCGAAATTCCCGATTCATTTGTTATGACAAGTGATAAAGATAATTATTTTGCGTTAAGAATTGTTGGACAGTCTATGATAGAGGCCGGAATTCTTGATGGTGATGTTGTTATTATGTTGAAAACCAGCAAGGTTGTGTCTGGTGATATTGTTGCTGCATTAATTGATTCTGATGAAGTTACGCTTAAACGGTTGCGAGTTTTAGACTCAGAAAGTGATAAAGTTTGCCTAGAAGCTGCGAATCGAGATTTTGTTGATCAGGTGTATCATTCATCACGTGTGATGATTATCGGCAAGTTAGCGCACTTAATTAGAAAATATTAGAGGTAGAAACAAAGAAGAAAATATTTTCTTTTTGGTCTTGAGAAGCTTTTTGCTACTATTTTTATATTAGACATACCTAGATTTTGCAATTGGATACACAAAAAATACTTAGAATTATTGGGGTTTATTGGCTGGTATTTTTTGCAGCCATGTTACCTTCAGCCCTTTTAGCAGGCTATAATAATAGCCCGGATATGGTTGTTTTCTCTATCTGTTTTGTTGTGGGTGTTTTGGTTAGTTTATTTCTTGTTTTCACTAATCCTTTCAACGGTAAATCAAAACTGGATGTACAAGGATCATATCTTGTTACTTTAGGTGTTTGGCTTTCGACTGCTTTGATTGGGGCAATTCCATTTATATTCGGTTCTCTGAAACTGGAAGTTATTGATGCACTTTTTCAATCTGTATCAATGATTACAACAACTGGTGCAAATGTAATTGTAGACGTTGAAAGTGCTGATAAATCACTAATATTGTGGTGCTGTATTATGCAATGGTTAGGGGGTAAGGGGATTATTATCATGGCGTTGATATTGATTCCAGCAGGGCAAGCTAATCACTTAAGCTTGATCCAATCAGAGACTATTGATGAAATAGAGAAGGTAACTCCGCGGCTATTTAATACTATTCTTCAAATTTTTTATTTGTATGTTTTTCTTACGGTTGTTTGTGCTTTTCTGTTTAACCTAGAGGGCATGAGCTTGTTTGAGGCGGTTTGCCATGCCTTAACAACATTATCCACAGGTGGATTCTCAACATGGAATCAGTCGATACAGTATGTTACAAGCCCAACCATTCAAATGACTTTTTGTTTTTTTATGTTTTTAGGTGCGGCTAATTTTTTAAGTTTATTGCTTATTAAAAAAAATGGCATAAGGAGCTTTTTCAGAGAGCATCAGATTTTAGGATTTTTAAAAATATTTTTACTGGCAGTTTTTTTAGTAACTGTCTGGCGTTTTTTACAAAGCAGCGAAAACTTCGATTCTATATTTGTTCAGTCACTTTTCAATGTTATGTCTGCTCTTTCAACTACGGGCTTTGTGACAGCTGACTATTCTAATTGGGGTGGACTTGCTTTAATGATTTTCTTTTTTCTGCCTATGATTGGGGGATGCACAGGTTCTACCTCTGGCGGAATAAAAATATATCGTTTGCAAATCTTGTTAGCCAGTGTTTTAGCTCAACTTAAAAGGGTGCGCTGGCCAAGCGGTGTGTTTACGCCAAGGTTATATGGGAAACCTATAGATGATAGTGTTATTTCAACAGTAACAAATTTTTTCTTTTTATATTTTCTAACGATGGCTTGTCTTTGTCTGCTGGCTGGTCTTGTTGACCTTGATTTCTTAACAACAATATCAGGCGTGGTTGCAACATTAACAAATTTGGGGCCAGGATTAGGTGAGGTTATTGGCCCTAATTCAACTTATTTTAGCATCCCGAGTCCTGGTAAGATTGTTTTTATTTTGTCTATGTTGCTGGGCCGCTTAGAGTTAATTATATTCTTTGTCGTGGTTATGCCGCAGTTCTGGAAGCGCTAGTATAAGTTTGTAATTGAGGGTGGAAACTGAACTTGATTTTTATAATACAAAAGCAAATCAACCAAACTTTGTGGGTCATGGCTCACTTTACGTTTTTGTAAATATCCAGCAATATTGTGATTGTAAGCTGTGTTGATATCATCCCAGTGGTTTGAAGATGATAAAACAAAAACAACCAGCTTTTTATATAAATCATCTTGACGTATTTTAGATAGAAACTCAAATCCGGTCATAACTGGCATTTTTAAATCTAAAAGTGTAACAACAGGCGTGACCTCAAGATTACATATATTTGATTCAAGGTAATGAATAGCTTCCGCGCCATTTTTGCACCAAATGATATTGATGGTTTCCTTGTGCCCCTTTAAGCTTCTTTTGATAAATTCGGCATCAGTATCGTCATCTTCAACAAGCAATAGGTTTATTGGATTGTCATTCATTGTAAAGCTGTCCCAATGTTTGTTTTTATTGTTATCTAATATTTACCTTTTGTAAATATTGGACACTTCACTATCTTCCATTAGATTCCATTAATGTTCTCTAAAACTTTAATTTTTTCTGTCTCAGCTTTTGATTGTGCTTCAACGTTTTGAGCGATAGCGACATTATTGGGCGTTGCATTTTTTATCTGAGAATATGAAGCTCGTATTGGGGTTGCATGATTTTCTGACCACAATGTTTGACGCTGTTGAGCTGATATTTTATCTGTTATATTAAGGTTGTTATTTATTTTTTGGGTCTGGTTGTTTGTATCTTGCAGTTCAACTTTTTGGTTTAACGCCTTGGCGCTTTGCGGCTTTATTTTTTTATCACTCTCGTGTAGCTCTCTGAGATCTTCTTGAGCGAGAACAATTTGTTGGTTGAGAATGGTTAACTGCTGACCAAGGTTAGATATTTCGGCCCCAGAAGATGCTCTGGCAAGCTTGTCCCTTAATTTTGCAACTTTTTGGTTTAGCTCTTTAATAAATATTTGTAATTTTGAATTATATTCAATGTTTTGATTGCTTTCTTTTTTTAAGTCTTTTTGCTGAGATTTGCTCATGATACGTGGAGGTAAGGGTTGTTGACCCATGGCTCGAATTCTTGATTTTAAATCTTTTTCTTGCTGCTCCAGAGCTGATACTTGGTTGCCCAGTTTTTTGATTTTCTCTCCATCTGATTCTGTTAAAATCTGCTCTCTTAGAAGGTATATTTGGTTAAATATGCTTTGCAGTTGTTCATTGAGAATATTGATATACATAGGGTCTTTTTGTTTCTGGTCTCTATCAAGCTCTTGTGCTTTGGCTTTTGCTTTGTAATGAACAATTGTTGCGCTTGGATCATTGAGCATTTGTTGTTTTGATAAGAGCAAGCTTTCGCGTTGATCAGCAAGCTGATTTATTTGCTGAGCCACCTCGGCAGTGTTTAGTATCCCTGCTTCGCGATTTTGTATGAGCCAGTTAAGTTTTTCTTCAACATTTAAAATTTCTTTTTCGATATCTGTTAGAGCTGTTTTGTTAGCAACACTTGTTTGTTGTTGAGACTGATAATTAACTTTTTCAGCATCATCAGTGTGCATCCAGGGCACATTTTCTTTATCTTCGGGTTCTGGCTCTAGGCCTTTATTCAAAAGCTCCTGTTCTTTTTCTTCGATTAGTTTTTGATAATATTTCACTTGGTCTAACCCTTTTTGACCAGGAATATTTTCAGCTTGATAAAGAGATTCGCGTAAATTCTTTAGCTGAATTTGCATGTCAGATTCAGAGCTGCATTGGGCGACTTGAATAAAAAAAGCAATGAAAAGAAAAGATAAGATAAGTTTCATTTTTAATTAATAGCCCCGCGGTTGCAACAATTCCCCTAATTTCTTTTAACATTATTTTATTTTTTTGGCGAGGGAGGATTTACAGGCCAACAAATACTTTGAAACATCATTTGTGTATTTGCAATCATGAATTGCTTAGACAATAAAGGCGCTAATCGTTATAAAAAGATTGAATTGCACTCGTAGCTCAGCTGGATAGAGCGCTGCCCTCCGAAGGCAGAGGTCACAGGTTCGAATCCTGTCGAGTGCGCCATGCTAGTTAAATTTAGAGAAATTCTTATGACACAAAAAAACATCCCGTTTATTGATTTGCAGGCCCAAAGAGAGCGCTTAGGTGCCAACCTTGAGCAAAAAATATTAGAAGTGGTTCGGGAGGGGAAATATATTAACGGTCCACAGGTTGCTGAATTAGAAGAGCAGCTCTCGGCTTTTTCAGGTTCAAAATACGTTATTGGATGTGCGAGTGGGACAGATGGACTTCTTATGCCATTGTGGGCTTGGGGAATAGGCCCTGGGGATGCTGTCTTTGTGCCAGCATTTACCTTTGTTTCTTCAGCTGAAGTTGTAGCTATGTTAGGTGCAACCCCTGTTTTTGTTGATGTTGATGCAACAACATTCAATATGGATATTGATTCTTTAAATGAGGCTATTGATTGGACAAAAACAAAATCAAATTTAAACCCCAAGGCTGTTATAGCGGTTGATTTATTTGGGCTGCCTGCGGATTTAAAAACAATTGAAACAATAGCTAAGCAGCATGAAATGAAGTTGTTGGTTGATTGTGCGCAAGGCTTTGGCTCAAAGCAAGATGGTAAGGTTGCCGTTTGCTATGGTGATGCGGGTTCAACAAGTTTTTTCCCGGCTAAGCCGCTTGGATGTTATGGGGATGGTGGGGCTATTTTCACCGATGATCCAGAGCTTGAAAAAGTTCTGAAATCAATGAGGGCGCACGGTCAGGGTTCACATCGTTATGAACATGTTCGTTTGGGAATGAACGGCCGACTTGATACGCTTCAAGCGGCTATTCTGCTTGAAAAGCTTAAAATTTATCCCGATGAAATCAACAAAAGAAATGAAATTGCCGCGCGATATACTCAAGGTCTAAAAGACCATGTTGATACGCCAACAGTGCCAGAGGGGTATGAATCGGTTTGGGCGCAATACACGCTTAAAGTTTCTGACCGTGATGCTTTGTCACAATGTTTAAGCGAGCATGGCATACCAACCATGGTTTATTACCCCATTCCATTAAGCCATCAACCGGCTTATAAACATTATCCAATGGCCCCGAATGGTGTGCCAAATAGTGAAAAATTATCAACGCAGGTTTTGAGTTTGCCAATACACCCTTATTTGGATATTAAAACACAAAACTTCATTATCGAGAAAGTGCAAGATTTTTGTAAAGGGTAATTTTAGAAAATTTTCCGCTAAAATTTAACAATAACTGTTGACTTTTTGGCGTAAAAAAACTTTATTGCATGTATGGTTTTCCGGAGGGATGGCCGAGTGGTTAAAGGCAGCAGACTGTAAATCTGCCCGTGTATGCGTACGTAGGTTCGAATCCTACTCCNNTGATGGTGCCTATCACGATGTTGACTCAAGTGCTTTGGCGTTTGAAATTGCGTCCAGAGCTGCGTTCCGTGAAGGTGTGCGTAAAGGGGCGCCAAAACTTCTTGAGCCGATCATGAAGGTTGAAGTGATGACCCCCGAGGAGTATCTCGGCGATATCATTGGGGATCTGAACAGCCGTCGTGGTCAGGTAAATAACATGGAACAACAAACAAACATTCGTATTATTACAGCACAAGTTCCGCTTTCAAGCATGTTTGGGTATGTGAATACGCTTCGTTCTATGAGCCAGGGTCGTGC
>DLRV01000024.1:54507-54669 GCA_002500565.1 Holosporaceae bacterium UBA7879 | reverse complement strand
CGTTCTATGAGCCAGGGTCGTGCACAGTTCCATATGGAATTTGATAGTTATGCACAAGTGCCACAGCAACTTGCTGAAGAAATTAGTGCAAAGTATAACGGTTAAATAAAATTTAAAGAGACTGAAAGGAAGTAAACTATGAGTAAAGAGAAGTTTGATAGA
>DLRV01000024.1:54052-54383 GCA_002500565.1 Holosporaceae bacterium UBA7879 | reverse complement strand
TACGTAGGTTCGAATCCTACTCCCTCCACCACCTTTTTATGCGGGTGTAGCTTAATGGTAAAGCCCTAGCCTTCCAAGCTAGTTATGAGGGTTCGATTCCCTTCACCCGCTCCAACTTTAGGGGTGGTAATATGCGTAAAACCTAAGTATGATAAGCAAAATTTAAGTTTCTTGAAGGAGCACACATGAGTAAAGAGAAGTTTGATAGAAGTAAGCCGCATTGTAACATAGGGACGATTGGGCACGTTGACCATGGGAAGACAACGTTGACAGCGGCAATTACAAAGGTATTGGCTGAGCAAGGCGGCGGTGAGTTTAAAGCCTATGATGC
>DLRV01000024.1:0-53634 GCA_002500565.1 Holosporaceae bacterium UBA7879 | reverse complement strand
CACGTTGACTGTCCTGGACACGCGGATTATGTAAAGAACATGATTACGGGTGCAGCGCAGATGGATGGAGCGATCTTGGTTGTGAACGCTGCTGATGGTCCGATGCCACAAACCCGTGAGCACATTTTGTTGGCCCGTCAGGTTGGTGTGCCAGCGATTACAGTATTCATGAACAAGGTAGACCAAGTTGACGATCCAGAACTTCTTGACTTGGTTGAGATGGAAATCCGTGAATTGTTGAATGAATACGAATTTCCTGGCGATGATATTCCGATCGTGCGTGGATCAGCGTTGAATGCTATTGAAGACAGAGACGAAGAAACAGGTAAGAACGCTGTTTTGAAGTTGATGGAAGAAGTAGACAGATACATTCCACAACCAGAGCGTGACATTGACAAGCCATTCTTGATGCCCGTTGAGGACGTGTTCTCGATTTCTGGACGTGGAACGGTTGTGACCGGTCGTGTTGAGAGCGGTATTGTTAAAGTTGGTGAAGAGATTGAGATTGTGGGTCTAAGAGACACTCAAAAAACCACTGTGACAGGTGTTGAGATGTTCCGTAAGTTGCTTGATCAAGGTCAGGCAGGTGATAACGTGGGGATTCTTCTGCGTGGAACAAAACGTGATGATGTTGAGCGTGGACAGGTACTTGCCAAGCCAGGATCAATTACACCGCACACAGAGTTTGAATGTGAAGCGTATGTGTTGACGAAAGAAGAGGGTGGACGTCACACGCCATTCTTGACGAACTATCGTCCACAGTTTTACTTCCGGACAACGGACGTGACAGGAACAATCATCTTGCCTGATGATGTGAAGATGGTGATGCCTGGTGATAACATTAAGATGAAAGTTGAATTGATTGCACCGATTGCAATGGACGAAGGACTACGTTTTGCGATTCGTGAAGGTGGCCGGACTGTTGGAGCTGGTGTTGTGAGTAAGATCATCAAGTAAACTAGTCAACGATACAAAGATACAAAGCCCCGCCCACCGCGGGGTTTTTTTGTGGGGCTATAGTAATACAATACCGGTCATCCTTGTATAAGGATGACGGGTTTGTGGATGGCTGCCTCAAACACCCGTCACCCTGAGGAAGGACGAAGTCCTGACGTGAGGGGCTCATTTTTTTACCGGTCATCCTGAGCGAGCGAAGAGAGCGCGAGGATCTTGTGGGGTTGTAGGAGATTGCCACGTCGGCCGCTGGCCTTCTTGCAATGACTGGTTTTGGGGAAGGCCGCATCAAACACCCGTCACCCTGAGGAGAAATGCAATTTCGATATGAGGGTCTAATAAAAGTTACATGAGATTCTCACGCGGATATAAAATCCGCTCAGAATGACGTGTGTTCTGTAAAACGTGAGGGTCTTACCCATTAATCTAAACAAATTCCTAACGTAGGTTTAAATCAATAATTTATTAAACTTTCATTAATAAATATTTTTAGTGAAGGTTTAATCAACAAGAGAGAAAAATAATGAGAATCTTAGTCATATTTTTTTTTATTTTAGTTATGCTTCTTTTCAGAATAGAGGCAGGGACAAACTTGCTTGAAGAAGATAGACGCGTCTTAAATGTGGCAGCTTTTGCTGCTGGAGATATTACTTTTTTTGGCAATAATAATTCTTTTGAAAATTTTAAAGATGAACGAGCTCAGTCTATTTATGTGGGGGGAAAACAAGGAGCATGGGACATTAATACATTCCCACTTCGGAGAGCTGAATCAGATGGCAGTCGAAGATTCTTTGTGCAATTAAAAGCTGCAATTGATGGAATAAACCATATCATTCTTGCCTTTCCTGATTGGCGACCAGGACCTGATGAGATTGTTACAAAGTTAGCATCTCATACATATTTTAAATCAGCTAAATTTGATATCAACGGAAATGGATATTTGCCAACTCTTGAAGCATCCGAGGGTTCTGTATATTGCTTGCAAGGAGTTCAAGAAGACAGCGTTGACTATCGGAATAGCAATCTTCTTGCTATTCTGAACATTGTCCAAAAGGCACATAATGATAATACACATGTTCTTTTTACAGGTGCTGGGCATGGCGGATCTGTAGCGCGCTATCTAACCTTGCAATATGTTAGTATGCGCTATAAATCTTTGCAGGAGTCCAGGGGCGATCAAATGGAAAGTAGCGAACTCTTACGGGCAGCAGGTCAAAACCTAGCAACATTAACTTTTGGCGCACTCCCCACTTTTTCAGAAGGTGTTTGTTTTTGGTTTGATCAAATTTTTGAAGATTTAAACACATCTATGATTGATATTAATGGCACTCTTGACCCAAGACCCTTTCTCGGTTCTGCAGCTTTTGTGAGGAAGAGCTTGAAAGGGTTTTCAAATCAGGGGCAAACCTTTGGATGGGATCAGAAAGATAGGGGAACCTTGGGGGTTATCTTCAATGATCACATTGAAGATATTAATGCCAGTCTTTTAATGGGAAAAGGAGCTGCAGAAAAAGAACATGTGATTAAAGGACTTATAACGATTTATGGCAACCAAAATGCGTATGCTCTTTATTTTATTGGTGAGACCCTAGAGAATTTAAAACGATTTCCAGAGAGAGTATCATGGGGAAAGGAAGAAACACTTCGCCAGGCTTGGGAAGCATATTTCAATTTAGGTGCAACAGATGTTCCACCCCCTGTTCCATCGCGAGAGGGAAGAAAGCCAACTCCAGAAAAGCCAGTGTTTAGGACAGAAGGTGTTGCTGAAGATATTCCACCGCCTCTTCCACCAAGAAGCGATCGAAGAAATGATTCTTCCTCAAGTCCAAGGCCAACGGCGCCACCATCTTATGAAGAGGCTACAGGAGAAGAGCCCCTGAGAAAGCCACGGCGAGAACTTACACCTGAAGAAATTAGACAAAGAGAGGAAATCAAAAAGAGAAAGCAAGAAGAAAAAGAGCAGAGAAAGCGAGAAATGGCTGCGGCACGTGCTGAAAAAGAAGCTTTTAAAGAAAGGCAAAGACAACAACAAAAGGCACGATCAGCACCAACACAAGAACAGCTGGAATATCAAGAAAGAGAAAGAAAAAGACGAGAATATGAAAAAGAAAAAAGAAAAAAAGAGGCAGCCGAAAACCGAGCAAAAAAAGAAGCTTTTAGGGAGGCGCAGCACAAAAGAAATGCTGCTTCAGCACCTGGGGGTAATTCATCCCCTGAAGATTCTGATCCAGAAATTGATCTAACTTCTGAAAGACGCAAAGAAGTGCCGAAACCAGCTTCTAAAGAAAAAGTTAGACCAAAAAGGGACGATTCAAGACCTGAGCGGAGACGTCCTTCTGCCAGAGGTGGCGGGGGGAGCGCTGCGGCTGCTGCAGCTGCAGGCGCTGCAGCTGAACCAGCACAAGGGTTTTTTAGCAAAATGAAAGCAGGGGCTAGCTGGGCTGCAAGTGCAACTACGAAAAAGTATCGAGAATTCGGTGAATGGCTAGAAGAAGATCGAAGAAGAGCTGAAGAGGCCAGACCTCGACGAGAGGCAGCTTATTGGGCGCAAGAAAAAAGAAATAGAGAAGCTTCCCGTATTGAAAGACAAAAGAAACGTGAGCGATATGCATTTTGTAAAAGAAAAAGACAAGAATTAAATGATAAGCTTGTTTCTTTAAGGGATGAAATTGAAGCAGAGAAAATGCGACTACAAGAGTTTTATATAGATAAGGGAGAATATGGCTTTTGGACACTAGGCGAGTTTCAATCTGCAACGGCTGACTTTAAACGCTTACAAAAAAGTAGAAACCCTGAAGATCGTCGGAAAGCGCAGGATATTAAGAGAAACTATTTAAACCTCGAACAAAGAGTAGAACAAAGATTGAGGCCAAAACGTGATGAATACAAAAGAACAATTGTTCAAAGAGATAAATATAAAGCTGAAATTGAGCGCCTTAGTAATCATCCAGATTGTTATGAATGACACTGGATAAATTAATAATCCAAGCGTGGCGTGTGAAAGCGCTGCGCTTTTTTTTATTTGTAATACAATTAATATTTTTCAAAGAAAAAACTATTTTCTTGTTTTTTGCCTGTACTATTAGGTATTGTTGAGTTGGTTTTAGGAGAAATACATGATACATCACAATAAACAAATAAAAGCTTTTGAGGTTGTTTGCGCGGCGAAAAATATTTTTATCAATAATCTCGGTTTTTGTTTGGGTTTGATAGCTTTGCTGACAGTGCCTAGTAGTTTGATTGAGTATCTGGATCTGGTTAATCATGAGCCAAGTGGCTGGGGTGTTAGTGCAGGACTATTTCTTTTTGTTATATTTTTTTTCATCATGGTTTTTGCGAATAACAAAATAACCCAAAAAACATTGTCTGAAATTTATCTGCAGCAATCCTTTGCACGCCAATGTAAGCGTTTATTTGCTTGGGTTATGAAATATTTGGTTTTGCTTGGTTGTTTTTTTGTTGTGTTGCAGATCATTAGTGGTGTGCTGTTTCCAGGAAAAAACCACTTTATAGAACCAAGGTTTGAAATAGGGCAAACCATTCAGATGATTGCTGATCCATCGTTTGCAGGGGATGATTTTGTAGAAAAGGGCACATCTTACATAAAAAGCTGGCAATCAATAAATTGGCAGTGGCCGCACGGGATTTTGGTTGTTCTGTGGCTTTTGGGCGCTTTGGTGATAATGCGGATTGGTCTTGGCCAGATTTTGGCCTTTACAAATAAATCTTCTGAATTCGGCGATTCATGGAATTGGACGCGCGGCCATTCGATGCTGATGCTAAAAATTTATGGCCTAATGTTTTTGGTCTTTACAGGCCTTGGCTTGGTAGGATTGGGCATATTGCAAGTTTTACCCATACATCCATTTATAGTTGCCTTTGTTAATGGTCTTTATGGGTCTGTGTCAGCAATCTGGATGTTGCTGGTTTTTGTAAGTTTGATTCGCCATATTGTTGTTGAGAAAAGCTGAGTTTTAGGGTGCGCCTTACAAGCACCCATTACCCTGAGCGTATAATTTTTTCACCAGTCACCCTGAGGAACGGAGTGACGTGAGGGTCTACTGAAAAAAGAATGAGATTGCCACGTTGGAGCTTCGCTCCGCCTCGCAATGACTGGTTTTCTGTTTACCAGTCACCCTGAGGAAGGACGAAGTCCTGACGTGAGGGTCTTGTGTGATTCAGATGAGATTCTCACGTCGTTTCTACGAAACTCCTCAGAATGACGTGGGAAAATGATGGGATTCTCACGTCGTTTCTATGCAACTCCTCAGAATGACGTGAAAAATGGATGAGATTGCCACGTTGGAGCTGCGCTCCGCTTCGCAATAACGGGTTTTTCTATCCTTTATGATGCCATGAATTTGCAAGAAATATTATTTGTGATCTCTTGTTAAATATACTATGATTTTTCGTGTCAAACAGGGAACTTTTATGCGTTCAACATTTTCTTTTTTAGTAATTATTCTTTCCTTTATCTTTACTGGGTTAATCAAGGCCGAGTTTGCAAGTGAGCTTGGTAAGCAATTTGATAATCCTTTAATGCCCCAATCATTGCCTTATGGAGAGGTAACGCCGACGTCTCAGAAAGCAGAAAAATCCCCAACGATGATGGGTAAAAACTTTCTTCTACTAGATGCGCGGGTGGAAGATGCGCCAGAGGGTGTGATGCTTGAGCCCTTTTTGGCAGAGATAAAAGGCAAGAAAGTGACTTTTGCCATGTTGAAAGAGCAGGCCCAGGCGATGACGCGTTATTTGCGTGATGAAGGGTTTTTACTTTCTCAGGTGATTTTACCGCCACAAAAAGTTCAAGGCGGGCAAGTTCGATTCCAAGTCATTAATGGATTTATAGATCGTGTGGTTTTTGACGGTGAGGTAGATGTTTTAAATGACAGCATGAAAAAAATGCTGCGAGATTTAACAAAGCAAAAACCTTTGCAACGGGAAACGCTTGAAAGTGTTTTGCTGTTGGTGGCTGAAACGCCAGGTGTCGATATCCAGGTTGCCTTTAAAGCCTCTGAGACAACACAAAGTGCATCAGACTTAACGGTAACAGTTAAGAAAGATTGGGGCAGCGCTTTAGTCGGAGCGAATAATGAAAACCGCCGCGAGCTGGGGCCATGGCAAGGATATGCAGGCTTAACATTAAATAATCTATTTGATGACTATGGCCGCGTTAATTTAGTGGCAGCACATGCTTTGGATAGTCAAAAATCGCAGCACGTGGGTATTGATTACGAAACATTCCTAACAGATGATGGGCTGAAGTTGGTGATGGACTTGCAGCACAACCAAACAAAGCCAGGCGGTACGCTTGCTGTTTTGCGCAGTAAGAATACGTTTACCGCCTTTAAAGCAGGGGTGAAGTATCCGTTTATTTTAGGTCGACACGAACGTCTTGATGGAGAGTTGATGATTAAGACATCTGAGAATGAAACCAACACGCGTTCAATTGGTCTGGTAAAAGTGGATCATTTGCGCACGCTGCATGCTGGATTAAAATATGATGTGGCTGATCATTGGGGCGGTGCAAATGTTATGACCATGTCGATGACGCAAGGTATTTCTGGATTCTTGGGGGCAAGTCAAAACCAAAGCACCCGTAAAGTTAGGGCCAACAGCCGCTACGATTTCTTTAAAATGAATGCTGAAGCGGTGCGTACACAAACGGTGGACGATAACCTTTCGGCTATTTTCCACGTTCAAGGGCAGCTGGGCACAACAACTTTGCCGTCTTCACAGAAGTTTTATTTTGGCGCTTCGCAAAGCAACAAAGGATATGAAATGAGTGTGCTGGGGGCTGATTCGGCCTTGAATGGAACTGTGGGTCTTAGCTATATGCTGCCGAGCGAACTTGGCGTAACGCGCTTGTTTACAAATATTGGCCAGGGATGCGCCTGGATTCGTAGGCCCAGCGCAGATGAGAAGCATCATACAACCCTGGCAAGCATGGACTTTGGTTTAGATCATGCCATCCAGGAAATTAATGGCGTGTTTAATATGGTTTATGGCCACCCATTGAAAAAACGATTGTTTGGGCAAAAAGCCAAGCAACGGTTTTATGTAGGGATACGATTTAATTTATAGCCAATCCTGAACAGGGAAATAGGGAGAGAAAAAATGATACAATTTAATGTAAAACAGTTTTTGACAGCGGTGGTGATGATCGTTGCTGGAATGAAGGTTTTAGCCGATACCACGGGGTCTGTTGCAACCGCTCCAGCGCCAGCCAATCCTGCGCCGGTTCTTAAAAGTGCGCCGGTAAGTGCGGCTGCACTGCCAACTGGGGCCACTGTAACAACAGGCACAGCAGCGATTACAACAAGCGGTCAACACATGACCATTACGCCCCATCAGCCCAAGACCTGGATTAATTGGCAAAGCTATAACGTAGCCGCGGGCCATTCGGTAACCTATAACCAGAGCGCTGGGGCCTTAACCGTGAACCAGGTGGTTGGACAAAACATGTCAACCATTGCTGGGCAAATTAACGTTACGGGTGGAACAGCTGTTTTGATTAATGAAAACGGTTTGGTGTTTAAGGATGGGGCCAAGATTGATGGCAACATGGTTTTTTCAACCCAGCCATTGCGACACAGTTCCTTTATGGCGGGGGATACTTTACGGTTTGAGCCCAGCCTAAAGATGGGGTCTATTGAACAATCGGGAACCTTTTCTGGATGTGGCTTAACGGCATTTGTTGGGCCAAGGGCTGCTTTTAATGGCGATGTTCATGCTGCCTTGCAGGTGTATGCCGGTGACCGGGTATCTATGCACTTTAATGGCGATAAATTGATGGGTGTGGATATTACGGAGCAAGCTAAGGCTCACAATATTGAGGTTAATAATGTTACAGGGAGCCACATTAAAATTACCGCAGCCATGGCCGAACAAGCTGTTGAGGGCATCATCAATGTGAAAGGGCATGTGCAGGCAACGGATATGGATGTAGATAATGGCACGATTACGTTAAATGGCGGCGATGTGACATTGGCAAAGACAGCGAAATTAACGACCCAAGGCGGAACCATACGCATTGGGGTGCCGGAGAGTTATAACAGTGTGAACCCTGCGCAGCGCGCTTTGGTGAACACCTTATTGATACAACCCGGCGCTGAACTGGATGCCGGTGCGGGGAATATGTTTTTGTTGGCGCAGCAGTATGCTGAATACCATGGATCCTATACCACGCAAGGGGGGCTGATTGAATTATCGTCACGTAAAGATGCTCTTTACAGACATAGCGCTTATTTAAATGGCGGAACCTTGGCATTAGATCCAGAAACACTAACGATTGTATGGGAGGATGCAGGTGTTAACGAAGTTTCAGCGCAAACAATTAATACCCAGCTACAAACTGGATCCGTGTTTTTACAGGCAGATACCTCAATTACGCTAAAGGATTTGGGTGCTGGCCATACGATTAACTGGAGCACCGACCATGCTTTGTCCTTAAAAGCGGAACAAATAACTCTTAATGGTAATATTACTTACAACGGCGGACTGGGGAGCTTTGGAAGGCTGAATTTGTATACGACCACGGCTAATCAGGCTGTTACAGGTACCGGAACGCTTACATTTAACGGTGGATCCATTCGGACGATGAATGTGGATCCTGATGTGGGCTTGGATAGGGGCGTTGATAGACTAACCGTTGATGGAACAGGACTGGTTGATGCGTATCAGGTGATCACAACCTCTGCTGATTTAAAGGGCATAGCAATGGGTTCCAACTATGCTTTGGGTAATGATATTGACATTGACGGTGAGGCTAATTGGACCCCGTTGGGAACTAACGATGATCCCTTTACGGGAAAGTTGACAGGCGATAATTTTCAGGGCGGTGCTTATGAAATTCAAAATCTAAAAATCACCTCTAATGGTGATAACAAGGGTTTATTTGGCAGGACAAATGGTGCCACTATTGATCACCTGCGCCTACACATTGCTGCCTATTCAGGTGATGGTAATAACCGAGGCGGCTTGGTTGGGCAAACATCTGGCGGGACTTTTTATAATGTTGGCGTGACAGGCGGTTTTGGGGTGTCTGTGACGGGTGAAGGTAATATTGGTGGATTGATTGGGTCTTTTATTTCAAATTCTAGCACACTAAATATAACCAATTGCTTTTCTACTGTGAATGTTCATGCAATAGATAATATTGTAGGAGGGTTGGTTGGTGTGCTTGCCACAACGTCTGCTAACAGCACAGCCACCATAACACGCAGTTATGCAACCGGAAACGTAACATCTAATCAAGAATTATCTAGCAAAGTTGGGGGGCTTGTTGGTCTCATTCACGCTGAGAATGGGAACACGCAAATAAATATTTCTGAAAGTTTTGCCACAGGATCAATAAGCAATGTAGATAGATTAATAGGAGGCTTAATCGGAAATGTTGTAGCACGGAACTTTGGCCAAATAACAATTGAAAATTCTTTTGCTTTGGGGAGTGTGAGTAGTAACAGCACTGCTGGTGGACTGATTGGTGATGTGTTTGCTGAAGGAGTAGCTGCTCAACCAGCCGGAATTACCATAAACAATAATTATTCAGCAGCAAATGTGACAACAAATATGGGCACTGTTGGAGGAAGCATTGGGATTCTTGGGACTAGTGATAATAGTTCGATAACAGTAGAAGATGTGTACAGCAGTGGCACGGTGACACGTGCTGGGACAGAACATAATCAAAACATTGGCATTATTGCTGCTGGGGGTGATCCTGTAGATCCTCCTACCATTACCACTACCTATAATGTTGACACTGATACTCCGGGCCGAATCACAACGGCGAGTTTATTTAATAATACGGAGGGAAGTGTTCCAGCTGCTTTTGTTAGGGAGGGTTCTCCGTGGGCAATTAGAGAAGGTGAGGATGCCGGGCGGGTGATTATGCATTTGCCGAGAACAGCCATTGCAGTGGTGCCAGCTGTTAATAATGTTATCGCCTCTGTGGTTGCAGATGGTCAACCGGTTTCGTTTACAACCTTAAACCTAAATCCTAACCTCAGTATTCGCCATTATTTTGTTCCCCCTTTTTATTATGAGAGGCAAGTGGTGCCATACTTAGAGGTGACTGGATCATCTCTAAGCCAGAGTGAGGAGAGGAAATTGGAAATTTTAAATGCGACAACGTCACAGGTGATTGACTTTTATGTGCCGCCAACGTCGGCGCCTACAATTACAACATCTGATAATGACCAGGATGTGATTAACATTAGTGACCTGGATGTAGAGGAAGACGCTGTTGTTGATATAACCGCTGAGACAGGTCAAAGTAGTGAAATAGCTGCAATTGACGCTGCAATTGACGGGCTTGGAGACAGTATTGATAATGCAAATGAAGATGAAGAAGCGGCTCAAGGGACATCTGCAAGTGGGAATAATGTTCTTGTTGTCCCTGCAACTGTTGCTGGAAACAATCCTGCCTCAGGATTTGGGATAACTACCAACGCAGGGCTTATAAGTGGGGCGGAAGCCAGAGTTGCCAACGATTTAGTTATCCCAGGGCAACCGACACTTACTACTACTGCTGGATTAGCGGAATAAGTTAGGTAGAGAGTGTCGCGTCTAAGAGAGATCATCACGTCGCTACAAGGTAGCTCCTCATGATGACGTGTTTTGGTAGATGCCGCGCAAAACACCCGTCACCCTGAGGAAGGACGCAGTCCTGACGTGAGGGTCTTGTGGATCAAGTTACATGAGATTGCCACGTTGGAGCTGCGCTCCGCCTCGCAATGACAGGTTTTGGGGTGGCCGTATCAAACACCCGTCACCCTGAGGAAGGACGCAGTCCTGACGTGAGGGTCTTACCATACAGTGTTGAATCAGATTCCCACAGTCGCGTTGCTCCTTCGGAATGACGTGTGTTCTGTAAAACGTGAGGGTCTTTTGGAGTGAAAGCAGAAGAGATTCTCACGCGGATTAAAAATCCGCTCAGAATGACGGGTTTTTTTATTCTCAGCTCCTTCGGAATGACGGGTTTGGGGGTGGCTTGGGAAAAAACAGTGGGGCGAGTGATGGGGTTTGAACCCACGGCCTCCAGTGCCACAAACTGGCGCTCTAACCAACTGAGCTACACCCGCCACATGACCTCTTGTTTACCTTTATGATGCTTTTTCGTCAATGCTTTATGTTTAAGGAATAGATTTTCGATATATTCTCACGTCGTGGCCGCGCAAAATACCCTTCACCCTTGTATAAGAATGACGGGTAAAAGATAGAGATCATCACGTCGTGGTTTTCCCACTCCTCATGATGACGTGTTCTTTGTATGGCAATAGAGATTGCCACGTTGGAGCTGCGCTCTGACTTGCAATGACTGGTAAAGGTAGGAGATGACTGGCAAATGACTGGTTTTTTCGTTACCCGTCACCCTTAAGAAAGAACAAAAAATTTGTTGACAGGTATAATGTAGCTTTGAGATTCTAACTTTACTGCTAGGGGAGGTGTGGATGCGATTAATTGTTTGTTTGTTGAGCTTTATGTGTTTGACGGTTTTAGCTGTAGAGTCTGATGACGATAGCGTCGAAGAGCTAGAAAAAAGAGGAGTTGCAGCTACACCAGGCGCTGCTAGGCATTCATTACCAAGAGTTCGTTCCTCACATGATTTAAGTGCAATGAGGGCCCCAGTTGGTGAGGAAGCAGATGATGAAGCTTCTGATGGTGAAAGAGAAACAAGATCTATTTCTGTGACAGTTGAAAATGTAGGTGTAGCTGCAAGCAGGCAGTTACAAAGAAGGCATGCATCCCTCGATATTTATACAGGAGTACGTCCTGCAGATGATATAGCCCAACGGCCTGAAAGCACACCAGTGAAACGGCGTTCGAGGCTAGATGGTGTTTCTGATGGCTGCTCTGATGCTGCTTTTGGTGGGATGGTTGAAGTTGTTGTGCCAATGTCAAGAAAAGAACTTTTAGAAAGATCTGATCGTGCCAAGAAATCAGCAAATGCAGTTTTAGCTGAAGCACAACGAAGAGCAGCCGCGGCACTGGCTGAACGCCTTAAAAGAGTAGCTGCAGCTGAAGAGGCTCGACAACATGTAGCCGCGGTACCAGCTCATGCAGCCTTTTTTGGCGATAATGAAGAGGAAGAATCTGATCACGATCATTCTGATATGGAAGATCCTGAGGTTCAACGTGCTTTGGCAGCCTCTCGCAGGGATTGGCAGATTTGACATAATAGCTAGTTCCTAGAAGACCCTCACGTCGTGGCCGCGCAAAATACCCGTCACCCTGGGGAACTTCGTTCCGCGAGGGTCTTGTGGAAGGTAGAAGAGATTCTCACGCGGATTAAAAATCCGCTCAGAATGGCGGGTTTTTTATTTTTCACCCGACATGGTGACGTTGGATACTGAATGAGATTGCCACGTTGGAGCTGCGCTCCGCCTCGCAATGACTGGTTTTGGGGATGGCTGCACAAAATACCCGTCACCCTGAGGAACTTCGTTCCGCGAGGGTCTGAATGGAGACACCGATAAAAGATTAAAAACAAAAATTAATTGACATAATAATCATTGCTTTGAGAATCTTATACTTATTATTTTGGAGGTTAGGGATGCATCGTATGACTGTTTTAGCAAGTTTTTTTTGTTTGTCAGCCGTTGCTATACAGCCAGAGGAGTTGGATGAAGAGCCACAAAATCATCCAACAATAAGTCAAACTTTTAGACAAGCAGTATTAATCACATCAAGGATAATTCCAGCCAGAGGACCAGAAATTGCTGCAGCCGCTGTGGAATACTTTTCGCGTGGGAGGCGCGGTGGCTATCGATCTTTTATATCTTTGAAAGCTTCTCGTACAAGATCAGTAACATGTAGAAAAATGAGTTTACCCAAGCAGTTTGAAAAAAATGATTTTAGGTTGGAAAGTTCTGGGACTTCTCAATCTACTCCTTTTAGAAGTTTGGGCAATATGTTTTTTGGAAAGCATTTTTAAGTAAAATTGCAAATCATTAGAAAAAATATTGACAAGAATATATTTACTCTGGAATTCTAAATTTAATTGTTGATGGAGATTTGAATGCGATTTTTGTTTTTATTGATAAGCTTTACGTGCTTACGGATTTTTGCTGTGGGGCCGGAGGATGAGGGTATGCCGCAGCCTGGTAAAGGTACAGGCGCCTCTTATACTGTTATGCTCCCAGAAAAAATGATAGGTAATCCTAATTGTCAAGGATCTGCGGTTGATGTGTGTATGGGGCGTTGCTGGACATGGCCTCCTCAAGAAGGGACACCGGAGGATGCGTTGGCTGCAGGGGCGTCGCCATCTCAAAGCCATGACACTTTATCAAATTCCCCTGCTGCTGCTATGGCAACCGCCAATAATGAAGAAAACTATAGGGCCTTGCTCTATGGATCTTCAGGCGAGATTGTGATTCCTGTGCCGTTTTCTCGAGAACCCTTCCGTATGAAGAAAAGTGAAGCAGCCAGTAGTCTTGGTCGGGGAGTTGAAAAAGCCAGGCAATCGGCGCCTGGAAAAGAAGACGATAATCCTGAACCAAGCAAAAAGGCAAAAGAGCAATAACAACTTGGGACTTGTACGCAATTTGAGGGTGTAGAAGGACCGGGAAATGATCAATGATGGGTTCATTTGTGAGAGCATCACTTTTTCACCAGTCACCCTGAAGAGAAATGAAATTTCGACGTGAGGGTCTAAGTGAAGTTGTAGGAGATTCCCACAGTCGCATTGCTCCTTCGGAATGACTGGTTTTAGAAAGAGATTCTTACGCGGATTAAAAATCCGCTCAGAATGACTGGTAAAGGAATCAGATCATCACGTCGCTACAAAGTAGCTCCTCATGATGACGTGTTTTGGGGCTCTGCTCCGCCTCGCAATGACTGTTTTTAAGGCTGTGCCCTGACTTGTAATAGAAATTAAAAGAGTTACTTCAACAGCAAGCCATGATCGATGGGATCATATTTGCTGATAAACAGGCAGTCGCTGTTCATGTTCTGAGATTTTTCCAAAACATCGCGGAGTTTAGCCAGGTATTCAGTATCGCTTTGCTCAGGATCATAAGAAGGTAGGACCTGCAATGTGATGTCTTCTTTATCTGAGCGATCACTGATGTTCTCAATTTCGCAGCTGTCTTTAACGGTTTGATGAACCCGGACCTGGATATTTAGACGATTAAGCTTAACAAGATCGCGAAGAAATTCTTTGATGCTTTGCTCTTGGTTTTCACTTTCTGCCTGCGCGTTGAGGTAAATCTTGGCTTTTTTCCAAGCGTGGGAATCAGCCAGGATCTCAATGAAATTCATCATCAAGTCTGTGCTGGCCCGATCTTCGGAGTTCCACCAGAGATTCACAACCCGTTTGGCTGAGCTTTTCTTAGGGAAGGGCGTGCTCATATCTTTGCTTTGTTCAGGAAAATAAATCAGTACGTTCTTTTGGGTTGCGTAACAGGTTTTGACAAGCTCAAGCACTTCGGGCGTGAGGTCTTCTAGGGTTGGAATGGGTAACAACATGGTATTGGGTTCAAGATGACCAATGCCATGGGTTTGGGTAAGATTGATAAAGCCTTGATAGGGTGAATCAGACGTATGAGTTGTTACCAAACATTTGACTTTTTGCTCAGCAAAATAAGAGATAAGGGCTTTTTTATTCCATGGCAAACGATTGGCATTGTTCCAAGCTGTGGGCAAAACAACACCGAAAATGAGAAGACCGTTATCATCGGTTAGGTTTTTAGACATTTTAACCATGCGGGGATAACTGCTTGGCGAGATAGATAAAACCATCAGCGTTGGGTGCCAAGTTGAAATATCTTCGGTATCTGAATCCAGTTGATACAAGCCCTGGCGCATGAGCCAAAACCAAATACTGCGGCGAATGCCACGAATTTCTGAGGCATATTCATTGCGACGCATGAGGAGGTAAATCAATGTAACAACAGCGATAGCAGTGAACCCCCAGGCAGGGCTGATCATGAACATAATTATGCCACACATGAAAAAACCAATGAGTGGTAAGAAGACAGGCAAGCGATAGGTTGGGCGCCAGCTGGGGGCATTGATTTTGTTGGAAATAAATGCCGTTAAATTCAATAGGCCGTAGTTGATCAGGCAAATCATGGTGTAGATGGGAATGATTTGATCAATGTCTGTGCCAAGCACCAAGGCCAAGGTAATAACAAAGGTGAGGGCGATGGCATAGCGTGGTTCCTTTAAAGGACCATAAGTGCGAGCAAAGATTTGTGGCGTAATGCGATCTTGGCTGAGGCTTTGCAGAATGCGAGGTCCGCCCAAGATAGACCCCAAAGCACTGGAAATGGTGGCCGCGCAAACGCCAACGGTGACAATACCCAAAGGCCAAGAAATTTTGCGGAATAAGAAGGGGTCAGATTTCAATACATCGGCTGTGAAATAATATTCAGCTAAGCCGGCCAACGTTAAATAGGTCAGAAACACGAAAATGAGCGACGTGGGATTACCAATTTTAAGAGAGCGGCCAGGGTTGCGCAACGTGCCGGATAAGGCCATACCCGCTTCGATCCCAGTTAAGGCACTGTAGAGAATGGCGAAAGCCTGCCAAAAGCCAAAGGTGTTGTCGAAATAAGGCTTGGCATCGGGGAGTGGATCAACGGTGTTTTGAGTGGTGCCAATGATAATGGAAATAATGGCAACCATGAGCACAAGCATAATCACCCCTTGGGCCTTGAGGGCAGCCCGGGCCGAATAACTGGAGATAACAGTTAGAAACAGCAGCGTGACAATTTCAACAACGGTTAGCGACAGACAAGGAAAGAGGCTGACAACGGTATAGGCAAAGGCACTGGTACAAAAAGCGATGATAAGAATTTGGGTCATATACGTGGCCAACCCAACCGCACCGCCAATCTTAAGCCCCAAAGAGCGGCCAATGATATAATAGACACCGCCCGCACCAACTTCCATATTGCTGGCCAACATGGTGGTGGAAGCGGAGGTGATCAGCATGAGGATAAGAGAAATAAGATAAATGAGAAAAACTTGGCCAAATCCAACTGTCCCTGTGACAACGGATAGGCGTAAAAAGATAATAACCCCAAACATCATGGTGACGTTTGGAATAAAAATACCGAAAAATGTGCCGAGTTTTTTATCTTGCATCTTCGTTAACAATAGCGATTTTATTTTATTTGTCAAAAAAGACTAAACAGTTTTTATGTTTTAACTCTAAAGGTATTTGCTTGCATCAATATTTAAAATAACTAATATTTAACAAATTAACAAAAAAGGATAATTACATGAAAAAAATATATTTAACATTTCTTGCACTGGCCCTATGTGCCGGGGTGCAAGCGGACCCAAAGCTGCCCTTTGCAGGAAAGGAAGAGGCTGAGAAATTTGAAGGTGAATTGTTAGCAATGAGAACATTTGCTGTTGGCAAACCTGATTTTGTTGGTGTTATAATTGCGGTAGATGAGATTAATAAACGTTTTGTGCCAATTCGTGAAACCCAAGATATGAACGGGGCTTATCAACAAAAAGTGATTGCAGACCCTGATTGGGCACATGGTTTAGCAGCTGATTTGGCAAAAGCCAGAGAGGCCGCAGGTAAAGAAGCGTGGAAAAACGCAAGTGCAGCGGCGTTGTTTGAAAGCCAAAAAGAGGCCTATGTTGCTGCTGGCCTTGCTGGTGGAGTGGTTGGTGCCCTTGCAAGCCCATACCCATTGGAAGACGTTTTGGGCAAATGGGTTGAAAACCTAACGGCACACAATGAATTGGTTTCAGCACAAAAAGAGACTGCTGAGGCTGTTGAAGCAAGAAACGCTGCAGCAGTGGCGCATAGAGAAGAGCTTGCAACTGTGCGTGCAGAGTTAGAGGCGTCCCAGAGAGCGGCACTTGCAGAGGCTGCAGAAGCGGCAGAAGAAGCGCAGAAAAAAGCAGTACAGGCGGCTGTACAAGAAACTGAAGAAGGCGCGGAAGCTAAGGCTAGAAGAGAAGCAGAAGAGGCTAAAGCTAAGGCTGATGCTGCATTAGAAGCGCTTAAAGCACAGCATGCTGAAGAACTTGAAGCGCAAGCAGCAGCAGCAGCGAGCTTTAAAGAAGCAGCAAGGGTAAGTGAGCAAAATCTAAGAGCTGAGCTTGAAGCAGCTAAGAAAGCGGCTGAAGAAAAACTTGCTGCGGTTGCAAAAGAGGCAAGTGAGGCAGCAGCAGCAGCAGAAGCAAGACACACAGCGGCACTTGCAGAAGCGGAAGCAGCTAAGAATGCGGCACTTGCAGAAGCTGCAAAAGCGGCAGAAGAAGCGCAGAAAAAAGCAGTACAGGCTGCCGTAGAAACGCAACAACGTATAACGGAAGATAGTCTTAAAGATTTAAGTCAAGCTCATGCAGCAGAGCTTGAAAAACTAAGAGTTGAACATGCAGCAGCGCTTGATAGATTAAGGGCTGAATCATTTGAAGCTGGTAAAGCAGCAGCAGCGAAAGAAGCTGAGGCAGCAGCGGCAGCAGCAAGTTTACAGCCTTCAAGCTTAGCTTAATTTGTCTAGGCTGTTCTTATAAGTGAAAGGTTGTAACAACTTATAATTTTTTTACTTAAATCAAGTAATTAAACCATGCTTTAGGAATTTCCCGGGGCATGGTTTTTTTGTGACGAAAATTTGGACAGAGAGATGCTCACGCGGATTTAATCCTTCGGAATGAAGAGTAAAGAAATGAGATTCTTGCGTCGTTTCTACGAAACTCCTCATGATGACGTTTCCCCTTTACCAGTCACCCTGAGGAAGGACGCAGTCCTGACGTGAGGGTCTTGTAGAAGGTAGAAGAGATCATCACGTCGTGGATTCTCCACTCCTCATGATGACGTGTTTTGGAGCTGCGCTCCGCCTCGCAATGAAAGGTGTCTGGAATAGG
The DNA here is from genome assembly GCA_002500565.1 of Holosporaceae bacterium UBA7879. Lineage (GTDB taxonomy): Bacteria > Pseudomonadota > Alphaproteobacteria > UBA7879 > UBA7879 > UBA7879. The sequence continues at coordinate 35,844 of DLRV01000024.1, read as the reverse complement.
TTTTTAAACTCTGCAGGAAAGACTGTACGTTTTTAATAAAGTTTGATAGACAATAAGCATGATGGAAAAAGACCCAAACCTATTTTATGGCACAACGATTTTATCAGTGCGCAAAAACAACCAAGTTGTGCTGGCAGGTGATGGTCAGGTGACTCTGGGCCATGTGCAAATGAAAAGCAATGCTAAGAAAGTTCGGACCATGGCAAATGGTTCAGTGGTTGTTGGTTTTGCCGGGGCTACAGCTGATGCTTTGACTTTGTTTGAACGGCTGGAAGCTAAGCTTGAACAATACCCAAAACAGCTTATGCGGGCGTGTGTTGAGCTTGCAAAAGACTGGCGCACAGATCGGTACTTACGCCGTCTAGAGGCTATGATGGCGGTAATTGATGCAAAAGTTTCATTGATCTTAACCGGGAATGGCGATGTGATTGAACCTGAAGATGGATTAATTGGGATTGGTTCTGGTGGATCTTATGCCTTGGCAGCTGCGCGGGCCCTTATTGACCGCGATGATATGGATGCAGAATCAATCGCCCGAAAAGCCATGGCAATCACAGCTGATTTATGTATTTACTCCAACCACAATATTACCCTGGAGACCCTAAAAGCATGAGTATGGATTTACTAACACCGCGTAAAATTGTTTCCGAGCTGGATCGTTTTATCATTAGTCAAAGCCAGGCCAAAAAGTCAGTGGCCATTGCGCTGCGGAATCGTTGGCGCCGCCAACAGTTGGATGGAGCGATGCGTGAGGAAATTCTACCAAAAAACATTTTGATGATTGGACCAACCGGCGTAGGAAAAACTGAAATTTCTAGGCGTTTGTCTAAGTTGGCGCATGCGCCCTTTACAAAAGTAGAGGCAACTAAGTTTACAGAAGTTGGGTATGTTGGTCGGGATGTTGAACAAATTATTCGTGATTTGGTTGATGTGGCAATTAACCAAATGCGGGAAAAACTACGGCAAAAGCATATGGAAGAAGCCGTAATTAATACCGAATTGAGAATATTAAAAGCGTTCTTGGGTCCTGAAGCCAGAGATGCGACGCAAAAAGCTTTTTTAAAAGAGCTTAGATCAGGTGCTTTGGATGAACGTGAAGTAGAACTTGAAATGCAAGAGTCACAGGGAAATTCCATGCCAACCTTTGACATACCAGGCATGCCTGGTGCGCAAATGGGAATGCTGAACATGGGAGATTTGTTTGGCAAAGCTATGGGAAAAAAAATGGTAACCCGTCGTATGACTATTGCTGCTGCACGTAAAGAAGTACTACAAGAGGAAAGTGAGAACCTTTTGGATCCAGAAGAAGTTACCCGCTTGGCCATTGAATCGGTTGAGGAAAACGGAATCGTTTTTATTGATGAAATTGATAAAATCTGCGCCCGCTCTGAGCGTGGCAACAATGCTGGTGTAAGCCGTGAAGGTGTTCAGCGTGACTTGCTCCCTTTATTGGAAGGGACAACGGTTAATACCAAACATGGGCCTGTCAAAACCGACCATATCCTGTTTATAGCCTCTGGCGCCTTTCATATTGCCAAGCCAGCTGATTTACTCCCTGAATTGCAAGGACGACTGCCGATTCGGGTTGAGCTGGACTCGCTCAGCCAAGAAGATTTTATTAAAATTTTGACTGAGCCTGAATGCAGCTTGATTCAGCAATATATTGCTTTGATGAAAACAGAGGGCGTGACATTGACTTTCACCAAAGAAGGTGTTGCAGAAATTGCCCGTGTTGCAACGCACTTGAATGAAACTGTTGAAAATATTGGGGCAAGACGTTTGCATACAGTTATGGAAAAGCTGTTAGAGGAAATTAGTTTTGAAGCGAGCGAGCAAAAAGGGCAAAAGCTAAGCATAACGCCTGAATATGTACAAACCCATGTTGGCGACCTATCGCAGAACATAGATCTTTCTAAATTCATTCTATAATTAAAATTGGTGAAAATAATGCAGCCTATCTGGACACCTTCTGATAAGTGGCTTGAAGAAACGAATCTTCGCCACTATCAAGCTTTTTTAGAAAAAAATCATGGATTAATATTTTCTAGTTATGCTGATTTGCATACATGGTCTGTATCTCATAAAGCTGATTTCTGGAAAAGTATTTGGGATTTCTCTGGAATTATTGGAGATACGGGGGAAGGCCCCTTTGTTGTTAATGAGGACCATTTCCTTGATGCGCAGTTTTTTCCAAATGCATGCCTAAACTTTGCTGAGAATGTACTGGCGGGACTGAAACATTTTGAAGATGATGAATCTGTTATTGTTTTTTGGTCTGAGCAAGGCGTTAAACTGCATGTGACCAAAGCAGACTTATTATTGCAGATCAAAAAATTCCGAGCATGGTTTCAAGATCAAAAACTTCAAGCTGGAGACAGGGTCTGTGCTTTTGTGCCAAATACACACGATTCATTTGCTGCTGTCTTAGCTGCAAGTTCTTTGGGACTGGTGTGGGCTTCATGCTCGCCAGACTTTGGTGTTGAGGCTGTCCTAGATCGCTTTGAGCAACTGAAGCCAAAGGCATTGATTGCTGCAACAGGGTATTATTATAAAGGTCGGTATTTTGACCTTGGAGAAAAGGTGCACCAGCTTAGCAGCGCCTTGGGAACTCAAGGATCAACGGTGGTATTTGACTATCCTGGGTTTGAAGATAAAAGTAAACAAGCTTATGTTAATATCGCGGATCAAGAGACGCATGAAAATGAAATTACATTTGAGCGCTTCTCATTTAATCACCCTCTGTATGTTATGTTTTCTTCTGGGACAACTGGTAAGCCCAAGTGTATTGTCCATGGAGCAGGTGGGACGTTGATCCAGCATATCAAAGAGCATCAGTTGCATTGTGATATTAAACCAAAAGATCGGGTGTTTTATTTCAGCACTTGTAGTTGGATGATGTGGAACTGGCATGTGACTACAATGGCATCGGGCGCTGCAATTTTGCTTTTTGATGGCTTTCCATTTTTACCAACACCAACGATTTTATTTGATTTTGCTGAGGCAGAGAAAATGACATTGTTTGGAACAGCGTCAAAATATATTGATGCCCTACGCAAACGCTCTTTGGACATTAAGAAAACACATGACTTGTCGGCGCTACGAATGATTACCTCTACCGGTGGCCCTTTAGTGCACGAAAGCTTTGAGTATATTTACAAGCATATAAAACAAGATGTCTGCGTGGCCTCTATATCTGGTGGAACGGATATAATATCCTGCTTTGTGCTTGGATGCCCAATCTTACCCGTTTATGCTGGGCAAATACAATGTAAGGGCTTGGGCATGGATGTATCTGTGGTTGATGAAGCGGGAATATCTGTTGAAGAAACCAAAGGTGAGCTAACATGTCAAACACCATTTCCTTCCAAGCCGATAGAATTTGTTGGTGACTCAGAACATGCCAAATATAAAAAGAGTTACTTTGACCGTTTTGATAACGTGTGGTGTCATGGGGATTATGCAGAAGAAACTGCGGAGAATGGACTTATTATTTATGGCCGGTCTGATAACGTATTGAATCCTGGCGGTGTGCGCATTGGAACGGCAGAGATATACAGACAAGTTGAAAAGGTTGATGCAGTGACTGAAGCCCTTGCTGTAGGCCAGCAGTGGGATGAAGATGTGAGGGTTATTTTGTTTGTAACTTTGCGAGATGGAGTGGATCTTGATGAGGCTTTGAAGGCAGAGATTCGCTCTGTGATCAAAAACAACTCATCCCCCCGGCATGTGCCAAGTAAGATTATAGCTGTTCCAGCTTTACCAAAAACCAAAAACGGCAAATTGGTTGAAAATGTGGTTCGTAATGTGATCCATGGTGAAGAGGTGGTTAATAAGTCAACCCTAGAAAATCCTGAGTGTTTGACTTATTTTGCAAATATTCCTGAGCTTCAAGTTGCATAGCGATGGATTTAACCGTACTATCAATTTATAAAAATTAGTATATATGTCTGGCTCTTGTAATCACTTGCACAATCATTTTGATTTTTCTGAAATTCAAAACAGTCGTTTAAAATCACGTGTTATGTGGGCTTCGGTTTCTGTAGCGCTGACACTGGTCTTAAGTAAGATCATTGCTTGGTATTTAACTGGATCAATCAGTATTTTATCAAGTTTGACAGATTCTTTCTTAGATTTTTTTGCCTCTGTTGTTAGTTTTATTGCTGTTCGACAGGCGATGAAACCAGCTGATGAACAACATCGCTATGGCTTTGGTAAGGCCGAGGCATTAGCTGCCCTTGCACAATCTATTTTCATTATTTTATCGGTTTCATATGTTGCATATGAAGCAGTTTTACACTTACAAGATCCAAAGCCAATTACGAAGCCGTTTATTGGTATTGTCGTAATGATGATTTCGATTGTTCTGACCCTGTTTTTGGTGCGTTTTCAAACATATGTTATTACAAAAACCAGGTCAGTTGCTATCCATGCAGATTCAGCGCATTACAAAGCTGATTTATATTTAAACCTAACGGTTTTGGTTTCTATCATACTGTCTTATTATTTTAGCCTTTTTTGGGTTGATGGTGTAATGGGGCTTGCTGTGGCTAGTTATATTCTTTATACCTCTTATGGAATCGCTAAGCATTCTATTAATATTTTAATGGACCGTGAATTACCAGTTAATATGAAAAATAAAATTATTGAAATTATCAAGAAGAATCCAGAAGTCAAAGGGTTGCATGAATTAAAAACACGAAGTTCTGGAACACGTGATTTTGTGCAGGTTCATATTGAAATGGATGGGGAGATTTCTTTAAAGAGAGCCCATGAAATTAGCTATGATATTGAGAAAGCCTTGATTGCGTCTTTTCCAAGAATACATTTAACCATCCATCAAGACCCTGCAGGGGTTGATGAATTACATGTTAAACTTTAGATTTAAAAAATGAATATTTGATTTTTTTGTTTTTATGCTGCTTTTTGCTTTGCTTTTTTATAATGAAGTGCTAACTTGTCCACATCTTTTTACTATCAGGAGAGGTAAAGAATGAAGGTATTAATTGTTGATCCCACTGCAACAATGGGATCAAGTCTCAAGGTATTACTTGCTAATGAAGGTTATTCCGCTGATGTTATTAATGCATCTGAGGAGGCAATGTCTTATTGTAAATTATATGATTACGATATCATCATTAAAGATTTTAAAGCAGATAAGGATATGGATAGTTACCAATTCCTTCACCAGCTACGGAGTTCGGGTATTAATACCCCTTTAATTATGGTGTCTGAACAAAAGGACGAAAAGAATCTTATTGAGCTTCTAAATCTAGGGGCCGACGATTTTGTCCACAAACCCTTTAATGTAAAAGAGCTTATTGCGCGTTGTCGAGCTGTTGTGCGTCGGACCCAGGGTCACTCTGCCTCAGCTATTCAAATTGGCCGTTTGAAAATTGACTTGCGTCGCAACCTAGCTGAGGCTGGAGGTCAAATTTTAAATTTGACTAATAAAGAATATTCAATTTTAGAACTGCTTGCTATTCGTAAAGGTGTTATGATAAGTAAAGAAATGTTTTTGAATCATCTTTACAACGGTATGGATGAGCCAGAAATAAAAATAGTGGATGTCTTTATTTGTCGTTTGCGGAAAAAAATCGCAGATGCCACCAACGGGGATAACTTTATTCAGACGATTTGGGGGCGTGGTTATATTTTGCACGATCCGGCTGAAGAGGCATCTTCTAATAATGAGGAGGTCATGAAAGCCGGTTAACTCTAACTTTAAAGGAGTGCCTTATGGCTGAACATGACATCGAAGATCAAACTCTCAACCCTATAGATGTGCACGTTGGCAGACGAGTGCGTGATCGCCGCCAAAGACTTGGTTGGACACTTATGGACCTTGCTGAAAAGCTTGGCGTTTCACATCAGCAAGTTCAGAAGTATGAACAAGGTTCAACAAGAATTTCTGCAAGTTCTTTGTATAGTTTGTCACAAATTTTTCAGACCAATCAAAATTACTTTTTCATTGGCCTGGAAGACAGCGATGAAACAGATGAAGATTCATTGGAATCAGATGTGATTTCATTATCAGCCCAGGATAAAACACCAAGTATTATTTTGATTGAAGATGATTCAACTGATGAGCTTCTGATGCGTAAAGCAATTGAGATGCTAGATCAAAAAGTTAATCTACATACATTACACGATGGTGATGCAGCTTTAGCCTTTTTGAGACAAAAGGGTTTGAAAGGTACATTCCCACGCCCTGATGTGATAATACTCGATTTAAATATTCCAAAAAGAGATGGGCGTATGATTTTGCGAGAATTGAAGCGAGACCGTCAATTGCAAGATATTCCCATTATTATTATGACCAATAGTTTAAGCCGTAAAGAAATGGTCAATATGTATCGGGCGGGTGCTTCGGGTTATATTTGTAAGCCGTTTGATTTCAATAAGCTTAAAGAAAATTTATCCCATCTAATTGATTATTGGGCACATACCGTTGTTTTACCAAACCGGTGCTAAAGGTTTGATTATTCTTTTTTGCGATCTGTAAAAAGTGCTTTTCAATTATTAAAATATACAAGGATGCTCTAGTGACAAAAAATATGAAAATTATGACAGCAAGTGCAATTGGTACAGTGCTCGAATATTATGATTTTGTTATCTTCATTATATTAACCCCTTTGATCGCGCCGCTATTCTTTCCAGCTCAAGATCCATTATGTTCTTTGATTTCTGGCTATGCTGCTTTTGCAATGAGTTTTCTGATGCGTCCACTTGGAGGCTATATGCTAGGGGCAATTGGGGATCGTTATGGGCGTGATAAAGCTTTATCTCTCTCAATTGTTTTAATGGGTGGGGCAACGCTGGTCATGGCCTGCTTGCCAACGTACCAGTCAATTGGCGTTCTAGCGCCAATTTTATTGATTGCCTGCAGGTTAATGCAAGGGTTTAGTGTTGGTGGTGAATATAGTGGTGCTGCTTTGATGATAATTGAAACGGCTCCAAAAGAGCGTCTTTTCCGAAATGCAGCTGTTATCCCAATGGCAGCGGTTTTATCTGTTATTCTGGCCAGCAAGGTAACAAAAATATGGGCTTTGGACCAGAATGGTTGGAGTTGGCGTATTCCCTTGTTTTTTGGGGCAAGTATTGCTTTTGTTGGGTTTTACTTGCGCCGATTCGTTGGCCAATCATTGAGTGATCAGAAGTTAAGAAAAAATCAAAGCTTTGATGAAGGAAAACTATTTAGTCGTGAAAACTTATACCCATTAGCGCTTATGACGTTTTTAAGTGGTTTGGGCGTGATGGTTTATTATGTTTTTACGGCCTATATCATTGCTTTTTTAACCAATGAAGCAGGTTGGGAAAAAGGTCAGGCTTATACTTATTCATTTTATGTTTCTGTTGGTGCTTTTGCCCTTATGTATCCAATTAGTAAGCTAGCTGATCAGTCTTTAGATCCTTGGCGAATTATTTGTTGGGCGTGCATTGGTTTGGTGATTTTACCTATCCCGTTTTTCTACATAGTTGGTGAGGGCAGTTCTTTTGCAGCTTATGCCTTTTTACCTTTGATTATAACTTTATTTGCCGCACTGGTTCTGATTAATCCCTTAGCAGCACAATTGTTTAAACCAAGTATTCGCTATCAAGCGATGGCTGTTAGTTATACTGTTGGCGCTTCATTGTTTGGGGGGACATCACCTTTAGTTAATGCATTTCTAAGTCATCACACTAGCCTACCATTTATGGCTGGTTCTTACTTGGCTCTTGTTGCAGGGGGGTGTGTAGTGTTGTTGAGATTAAAAAAATAGTTTTCAGATTAAATATTTTATGAGCATTTCTAAACCCTCTCCAGAAACGAAATTTCCAATTATACAACCCGATGGTAACATTTGGCCGTATACCGTTTACTTGAAAAACTTTATAACCCAAGAGAATTTTCAGGTTGGCGATTGGACGTATTACAACGATGAAAGAGTGCCCATCGAAAGCTATGCGCGGCGTCTTGCACCTTATCTGTTTCCACAAAGCCCTGAAAAAATAGTTTTAGGTAAATTTGTCCAAATTGCCCAAGGTACGCAATTCATAACCAGTAGTGCAAATCACCAAATGAGTGGATTTAGTACATATCCTTTTTTTGTTTTTGGTCCGCCTTGGAACAACATTTATCAACCAGATCTCCCAAAGGCAAAAGATACGATCGTGGGCCATGATGTTTGGTTTGGCCATGAATCAACTATCATGCCGGGGGTCAAAATTGGATCTGGCGCCATTATTGGAACCAGAGCTGTTGTTACCAAAGATGTGCCAGCTTACGCTATTGTGGCCGGCAATCCTGGGCGTGTAGTGAAATACAGGTTTCCAGAAACGATCATTGATAAACTATTATCAATTGCTTGGTGGGACTGGCCAATTGATCTGATTGAGCAAAATCTCCCTGTAATTACAGGCGCTGACATAGACGCGCTTCAAGCTATATCCACACGTGTAAAATAAATTCTACTTTAATAAACCTTTAGTTATTTCTTGCACTAGGGTTTGAGGTGTGAAAGCCAGTTAAGTAAAAGTGGATTAGATAGTAATTCATGTCGAATAGCCGATTCTGATATATTATGTTCTTTGATGGCAACTTCTAGTTTTTCTGCAAATTCTGACAAGGAAGCTTGTGTGCACTCAGAGACAATAGAAAGCATGTGTTCTTGTGTGTCGGTATAAGTATGTGGGATCATCACATCTTCAATCATATCTGATCCTGGAAAACGATGTAGGTATTGATGTGCTGTACTTAAATTCATAAACGGCTCATTGTTTTTTTTGTTTATATATAAACAGTTTTTTGTTTTTCAATATCTAATATGTTGTTTTTTCTAAAAATAGTTTATAGTACTTATATGATTGAGATGCTTTGTAAACAGGTGAGGGGATATTTAAGTGAACAGGGGCTTTCCCCTGCGCGTTTAGAGAAAAAAGCTGAATTAAAACCTGGTACACTACGGAACATTTTATACCAGAACTCAACGAACCCTACCGCTGAAACATTAATCAAGCTCTCTAAAGCAATGGATATGAGCATAGATTCTTTGGTGATGGGAAAACCTTCGATTGTTCTAGAAGGGCAGTCAAAAGATACCATGAATGAAGTAGAATTATTGATGAAAATAGCCATTTTTTTGAAAGAAAACAGGCCAAATTTACCTATAAATGATCAGTTTTTCACACATTTAAGGGCTATTTATGACTATTGCATGCGCTATCATAATGGCAAATTTGACCAAGCTTTTGCCCGGCATACTGTGGAATCAGATCTTTAAACAATAATGTAGCCTACAAGGGTGGATGTGTTTTTATCTATGGTGAATGTTTCATATGGTAAATTTGATAAAATATTGCTTTGATCAAATGAAATGAGATCATCAGCAGTTAAGCACAGCATGCCTTCAGCGTTCTTGACTTTTTCTTGTACCGCAACTGGATAGTGATTTGCCTTTAAATATTGATATTGAAGCTTGAGCTGGTGATGGTTTGGAGCAAATAATTTTTTATCTTCGCCATTTAGGAGCTTAATTTGATAGCTGCCAACAAAATCTAGAGGTGTAAGGTGTGTTATTTTTTGCCCACGGCAAATATATAATAGATCTTTAGCTTCTTCGATGGATGAGTTAAGTCTGAAGTTGTTGATAAAAAAGCGATCTATTTCATTTTCCACCAATTCAGAAACAGCCAGCATTTGTTTTACATTATCTTTGGCAATAAACTTACCAATTTTTTGGTTGTTTAATGCTTCTATTCCCCCAGTCGTATCAACAGCACCTGTTAGAAGAATTTTAGAGATAGACGAGGGCACCATTTCAAGCAAAGCAGAACCACTATGTTCATGAATATTTTCATCTGCGATCACACACGAAATGATATCTGGGTGTTTCTTTGTGAATTGATCAAGCCATTCTTGTTGATCTTCTGGATTCGCTGGCGGGTAAATTTGATGTGTTTCAATCGAATGTTGGTATTCAGTTAAGTATTCTTTTGCTTCTTGAAAGTTATTAAAAAGCTTCAGAGTTGCATTTAAATCGCTGAGCTGAGTAGTGACCACATCCAAAAAATCCGGCTCGTCATCTATTAAAACAACTGTAGTGGGAAAATAAATCATACCAAAATCCTGTTACACATTTCATTTTAACTTATAGGTATAGGTTTGAGCTAGAACAAACTTAATAATCACGATAATATTAATTCATAATAAGGAGTATTAATGGCTTTTTTAGATACAGCAATTGTAATTGGTTATTTTATTTTAACGCTGGCAATTAGTTTATGGTTTGGCTGGCGTGCCAAGAATCTAAAGGACTATGCCGTTTCAAGTCAAAACTTCAGTGTAACCATGATTGTTGCAACTATTTTTGCATCATTCACGGGTGGGAATGCTATTCTTGGATGGACAGAAAAAATCTATGCTGTTGGGATGATTGCGGCGATTCCTTCCTTAGGGTATGCCGTTTTTCGGTATTTTTTAGCTGAAAAGGTCTGCCCCAAAATGGGCCAATTTGATGGATCATTTACTGTTGGAGGAATTTTACAGAAAAACTTTGGTCTTCATGGGCGTGTGATTGGCAGTTCTTTGGCTGTCTTAAACTGTACAGGAATTGTTGCAACACAGATGGTTGCCTTGAGTGTTGTGATTAATTACTTTTTTCAGATTGAAAGTCACATTACTTTGGTTTTTATTGCATTGTTTACGATTATTTACACAACTTTAGGTGGTATCCGTGCGGTTGCTTTAACTGATTTAATTCAGTTTTTAATTATTATCTTTTTTATTCCCCTGGTTGCTGTTTATGCGCTTGATGCAGCTGGAGGATTAGAAGTTGTTGCCCGGCAAAGCTTTATTACCAAAGAGGGGTTTAGTCAGGCGGATGTATTGCAAATGGCATTGCTGTTTGTTTTGGCTTCAATTGGGAACTTTAGCCCAGTCATGATTCATCGACTGCTTATGAGCCGAGATTTGAAAAAACTATCTGATTCGTTAAAATTATCAGCGTTGATTGAGGTGCCCACTTCTTTTGTTATTGCCATTATTGGGGGAGCTGCATTTGTACTTCATATGACATCGAATCCCAGCCAGGCGGCGTTGAGTTTAATTCAAACGATTCTTCCCATTGGATTCAAGGGGTTTGCTGTAGCTGGGATGTTTGCTGTCATTATGTCAACAATAGATTCTTTTATTAATACAGGATCAATCTTAATTGTGGAGGACTTATATAAGCCGCTATTAGAGAGGCATCTTAAAATTAATGAGGTTTTGCTTGCTAAAATCTCTGGCGCTGTGATGGGCGTTCTTGCTTTATTTATTTCAACACAGTTTCAAAATATTTTTGATGTATTTATTTTCTCGCAAGAGCTTTGGCTTCCTTTAACATTGATTCCAATTTATGTCACAATTTTTGGTATTAAAGTTGAAAAGAAGTCATTTTTGGTTAACGGCGCAATCACACTCGCCGTTTTTTATGGGATTAAGTTGATCTTTAAGGTATCACTCCCCGCAACTATTTTTTCACTTCTTGTTAGCTTTTTGCTCTTTTACCGTGCTTTTTTGTGGCAAAAGTTTAGAAAAAAAACATCCTTTACACTTGCTAAAACAATCGAATTTTTTTCAAAAACCTGTGTATATATTAAACATTTATTTATTAGAGATTTAAACCGCTCACCATTTTCTTTGGCCTACAATAGTGATTCGATTCAAGCTTTTGGCATTTTGTGCTTTTTTACTAACTTTTTGGGTTTCTTTATATTTCTGGACTCAAGTCCTGTCATGAATGGCGTGCGCTTTATAGCAACGGCTCTATCGGTTGTTTATATGCTTGCCTCTGTTTTTCCAACTAAAGGAAGGTATTTTTTAATCAGATCAGCAAACCTATTATACTTTATCGTTGGTCTTGTAATTCCATGGGGTTTATATTGGGCACACCCTGTGGCAGGAGCTATTATTATACCTCTGGTTTTAACGGTGGTGGTTTTGACTTTAACTAATCTTAAAGAGCAAGTTTTTTACATATGCCTTTTTTCTGGCGGGGTTCTTATTTTTGGGCATTTTGATGGCCAGGTTTCTATTCGTATGTACGATGTAAGCATTGTCAGTGCATTGTTTTGTGTCAGTGTTTTTGGTTATTTGATTCGACAGTATGTTGAAAGTCGTATGCATCAGCTTTATTTGGTGGCAAAGAATATGGCCCACGAAATGAATACCCCATTGGCAATGATTACAATGTCAGCTGGATCTCTTGAAAAGAAATTTGAGAATCATAATGAAAAAGAAATTACTCAGTCTTTGTCTGCAATATTCAAGGCTGTTCAGCGACTTTCAAACTTTACGCGGCTTATGTTAATGACAGCACGTGAAACGATCTTTTCTATGCCGGTTACGCAATTGGATTTAACACGAGTTGTAGAAGAAACAATTGCAGACTTTCCGCTTGATATAAACCAACAACACTTAATTTCATTTAAAGCAGATCATAAGAGTATATTTGTTAAGGCCAATGCTGAACTTGTCCGCGCAATCCTGACAAATTTAATTAAGAATGCTATTGAGGCTATGAACGAAATGCCCGCGGATCAACAAAGGATTGTGATAGAACTTAAAGTTGATTCTTTTTATCATGACATCCTTTTAATTGTGCGGGATAGTGGGCCAGGAATTCCGGCTGATAAACTTGGTAAAATTTTCGAACCTCTCTATACCACAAAAGCGCATGGCTCTGGAGTTGGTCTATCGTTTTGCAAAGCTGCTATGGAGTACATGAATGGGACTATCTATTGTTTTTCAGACATTAAAAAAGGAACAGAGTTTGTTTTGAGATTTGATGAAATGGTTTCTAGAGAAAAAACGTTTGATAAATAGGTTTTCATTTTTGAATTGATCCAGTAGGTTAGGGCAGGATTTTATAATGAACATATCTGTTTTTATTATTGCGTTTACATTTATGCTTGGCCTTAGCCTTTGGGTTGGTCGTGCCCGTAAAGACCAGCTCAATAGCAATAAAGATTTTTATCTATCAGGTCGTAACCTTCGTTATTTTGGTTTGACGCTGTCTTTTCTAGCAACACAGTTGGGTGGGGGTGCCCTTATAGGTGCAGCGCAGGCTGCCTATCAACATGGCATCTATGCGTTTCTTTATGCTTTTGGGCTCTCTCTTGGGTTAATCTTTTTATCTTTTGGTATAGGAGCGCGGTTTCGCCAATTAGATGTTCACACGTTGCCAGAGCTTTTTACAAAATATTATCAATCTCCTTTCTTGAGAATTTTTAGTGGATTGATTTCGATCACATCTCTTTTCTTAATATTGGTTGCCATTGGTATTTCAGCGCGGAAATTTTTTATAACATTAGGCCTTGAATCTGAATTGTGGTTTATGGTTTTTGCGTGTACGGGCATTTTATATACCGTCATGGGGGGGCTTTCAGCTGTTGTGCGAACAGATGTTTTACAGGGTATTTTTATAGCTATTGTTTTAGTGGGTTCACTGTTTTTTATTGATTTTACCCAGAGTGCATCGACGATTCTGCAAGCCCAAGGCGTAACTGCGCCCACAACTATTCCATGGTCCGACTGGTTATTAATGCCAATGTTATTTGTAATTATTGGCCAGGATATGAGCCAGAGATGCTTTGCAGCCTCTAATCCAAAAGGCGTGTCGCGGGCAACTTTAAGTGCGGGATTTCTATTGCTCTTTTTATCGCTTATTCCTGTTGTTTTGGGTTTGATGGCACGACAAACAGTTATGCCTGCGGATCAAGATCAAAGCATTTTGATGGTTTACATGCTGGTTGTTGGCACGCCGATTTTTAATGCTTTTTTTGCTTTGGCGATTTTAATGGCGATTCTTTCGACAATGGATTCATTGGTGTGTTCTATTAGCTCTAATATCAACTACGATCTGTTTTTCTTTCTTAGAAAATCAGAAGATAAATTGTGGCTGTCGCGTGGAATAACCTTGGCCGTTGGTGTTGCGGCAATGATTCTATCTATTCGATTAGATGGTATTATTGAGCTGATGCTTTTGGCTTATCAATTTTCAATCTATACATTGTTTGTGCCCATTCTTTTAACGGCCTTTTATAAAGGCGTAAAGAAGTGGCATATTTACCTGTTAATGGCAGTTGGGTTGGGGCTCTTCTTTTGCTAGTTGCGTTTAAGAGCCTCTAAAACTGTCTGACCTATAGCAGCAGGAGTGGGGGCGACATGAATACCAGCTGCTTCAAAGGCGGCAATCTTATCTTCGGCCTTACCTGATCCACCAGAGACAATCGCGCCTGCATGACCCATACGACGTCCAGGAGGGGCTGTAACCCCGGCAATGAAGCCAATAACCGGCTTAGTGCTTTTTTGAGATTTGACATAGGCTGCGGCTTGCTCTTCGGCATCCCCACCAATTTCACCAATCATCACGATTGCTTCGGTTTCATCATCTTGATAAAACAATTCCAGACAATCTTTAAAAGAGAGCCCATTGATTGGATCACCGCCAATACCAACACATGTTGATTGACCAAGGCCAACGGCTGTTGTTTGTGCAACGGCTTCATACGTGAGTGTGCCAGATCGGGAGATGATACCGACTTTGCCAGGCTTGTGAATATAGCCAGGCATAATACCAATTTTGCATTGGCCTGGGGTGATAATACCAGGACAGTTAGGGCCGATTAATTTGGAGTTTGATCCACGCATTGCTCGTTTAACGCGCATCATATCAAGAACAGGAATACCCTCTGTGATGCAAACGATTAGATCAATTTCAGCATCAAGAGCCTCTAAAATGGCATCTGCGGCAAAAGCGGCTGGGACGTAAATCATTGTGGCATTTGCTTGCGTTTCTTTTGCGGCTTGTGCAACGGTGTCAAAAACCGGGCGATCTAAATGTGTTTGTCCGCCTTTGCCTGGGGTTACCCCGCCAACAAGATTGGTGCCATAAGCGATGGCTTGTTCCGAATGAAAGGTACCATGCTTGCCAGTAAATCCTTGGCAAATTAAGCGGGTGTTTTTATTGACGAGAATCGACATTATTGCCCTCCCTTTTGTACGGTTTGCACAATCTTTTTGGCTGCATCGTCTAGAGAATCTGCTGTGAGAAGGGGGAGGGAGGATTTTTTGAGAATCTCTTTTCCCTGTTCAACGTTGGTTCCTTCAAGACGCACCACAACAGGAACAGTTAGGTCCATTTGTGAGCCGACAGCAACAATGGCCTCTGCAATAATATCGCACTTCATAATGCCGCCAAAAATATTAACCAGAACGCCTTTAACATCTTTATCGGCAAGAATAATTTTGAATGCTTCGTTAACGACTTCAAAGGTTGCGCCACCACCAACATCAAGGAAATTTGCGGGGGAGCCACCATGATATTTGATGATATCCATTGTGGCCATAGCCAATCCAGCGCCGTTGACCATACAGCCAATATTGCCATCAAGTTTTACGTAACTGAGTCCGAACTCACTGGCTTTGATTTCTGCTGGATCTTCTTCAGCCAAATCCCGCAAAGCCAGAATTTCGGGTTGGCGATAAAGGGCGTTGTCGTCAAAGCTCATTTTCGCATCGAGGGCAACGAGGTTACCAGCTTTGTTCACGACAAGGGGATTGATTTCGAGCAAACTGGCATCTTTATCAATAAACAGCTGGTAGCAATTGCATACAAATGCTTTAAGCTCTTTGTGCCCATCTTTGGAAATGCCCAAGGTATCGGTAAGCTTAAGAATATGAAATCCTTTTGGACCTGTTATTGGGTCAATTGGAATCTTAATGACTTTGTCTGGTGTGTTCTCTGCAACTTCTTCGATGTCCATTCCCCCTTCAGAAGAAGCGATGATCGTAATACAGTGACGGTCTCGGTCAACCAGCATGCTAAAATAAAGTTCACGGGCAATTTCACAGCCTTGTTCGATCATAACCGTTTGCACTTTTTGACCTTTTGGGCCGGTTTGATGGGTGACAAGCGTCATGCCCAGGATATCTTTTGTATGCTGTTTTACTTCATCAAGGGAGCGGGCAAGTTTTACGCCACCACCTTGGCCACGCCCTCCAGCATGGATTTGTGCTTTAACAACCCAGACAGGCCCACCTAGTTTGTTGGCAACAGATTCAACATCGTCAAGATTTTGAATCACACCATTTTTAAGGGTGGGCACGTTATAGGCAGCTAAAAGTTCCTTGGCTTGATATTCATGAATATTCATTATAGGGCCCTAATTTGATAAATTTTTAAGAGAGTTAACGAGATCTTGAACGGCTTGGACGGAGTTATCCAGCATGGTTTTTTCTTGTGTATTAAGCTGATACTCAATAATTTTTTCAACTCCATTAGCGCCAATGATGATTGGAACGCCCACATATAAATCATCAACACCATATTGCCCGGTAAGGTGAGCTGCACAGGGAAGAGTGAGTTTGAGATCGTGCAGGTAAGATTCTGCCATTAAAATTGCTGAGGCAGCTGGGGCATAGAATGCAGAGCCATTTTTCAGAAGGCTGACAATTTCGCCGCCCCCTTTACGGGTTCTTTCAACAATTTCATCAAGGCGTTGCTGCGAAAGGTATCCTTGTTTGACAAGGCTTTCCAAACTAATACCGCCTACATAAGAATGAGCCAGCAAGGGCACCATGGTATCGCCATGACCACCCAGCACAGTGGCTGAGACACTTTGAATGGAGGTGTTGAGTTCTTGGGCGAGAAACATTTCAAAGCGTGAGCTATCCAGTATGCCGGCCATGCCAACGACTTTATGTGAAGGCAAGCCGCTGACTTTCTGAAAGTGCCAAACCATGGCATCAAGAGGATTGGTAACAACAATTACAAAGGCATCAGGACAATATTTTTTAACATCCAAAGCAATTTTGCCAATAATTTCAGAATTGGTTTTAAGAAGATCATCACGGCGCATGCCAGGTTTACGGGGTAGGCCAGCGGTAATGATAACAACATTACAGCCTTTTAAATCGGCCATATTATTTGAGCCTGAGATAATAGGTTCAAAACAATTGGTTGCCCCCATCTGGCATAAATCAAGGGCTTTGCCTTGAGGAAGACCTGGCGCGACATCTAACAATAAAACATCGCCAAGTTTTTTCTGAGCTGCAAGCAAAGCAAGTGTGCCACCAATATTTCCAGCACCAACCAGACCAATTTTTTTCTTCATCATCGTCCCTTGAATTTGCCTTTTAGATTAGCTTTTATTTAAAGGCGTGTCTATGTTGAGACCATTAATTCAATTATCAAAACAAGAATCGAAGTATTTACAACTTGAATTTATGTATCTAGTTCATATATCAACAAAAAAAATGAGTAAAAAAATGTTTAAGAAAATTTGTTTAACTGCTGTCTTAGTATTAACTACTATTATTAATGCGCTGCCACCTGAATGGCCTGCTGATTTTGGTGATCGTGAGACGATACACGCAAAACTAACGGAAATGAAGGGAGACTTAGAAAGAGTAAGAAAAGCAAAGTTCGAAATTGATATTTATGCAAGTCAAGATCTTACAGAGAAAAATGTAGAGATAATTGTTGGAGCCGCGGATAGAATTATAGGTTTTGAAAAAAAGGAAAAAGAAAACCTTGTTGCTAATTTAAGAAGTAAAAAAGATGAAACTAGAAAATTAACTATTGCGGGTCTCACATTTTCTTTAAAATTTGAAAAAGAAGAATATAATAAGTTGATTCATTTTTGCACCATTGCCCTGGAAGAATCAGCAAACTCTATATATGGTTTTTTTGATTTATTATGGCATTCAAGAGAACTCTACCATGGTGAGCTCGAAGATCTTAAAAAGAGACCAGTTGGGAGTGCGCTAAGGACTAATACAGTTTGTCCAAAGAAGTATCTTGAGTTTGACATGTTCCAATATAAGAGAGTTTACGAGACCCTTTTTTCTTTTGTTGAAGAAAAGTTAACCGGAAATTCTTTGTCGGCTCTTACGGCCAAGCCTAAAAGATTAAAAAGTTATAGAGCACCGATGCAAGAGGAATTTAAAGAGTTTTTCTTATACCTTCAAGAACAGCAAAGAAATATTTTGGCAATAGATGAAAAAGAGGTGCTCGGGGATGAAAAGTCTTGTTCTTTTTTAAATCTAAGAGGTCATTGCTTGGAACGCACATTACCGATTTATCAACAACTTTTTTCAGAATCTAAAGCGCCATTAGAGAGTGCCAAGCTTTTTGCAACAAATGCTGCGAATCAAGTTTTTAAAAGAATTTTAAATCCTTATTATTCTGCGTTACAGCGCCATGAAGAAGAGAGAGTTATGCGTCGACAGAATGAAGAAGCTGCACTTGCAGTTGGCAAGAGTGCGCACGGGTCAACTGTTCCAGGCACTGAGGGCTTTAGTATGCTAGCTGCGGCAGCAGAAATGGGTATTGATCCTACAACAAAATTTGAATCTAAAAAGAATGTGCCTGCGGCTGATTCAGGTGCCTCTGCAGCGGCTGCAGGGGCCTTTTCATGGGATCAGGATGATACAGATACTTCTTCAAGCGAAGACGAAGAATAAGCTGAGCCTTGGAAAAGTTTAGATCCCCCCCCCCTACAAAAATACCTAAGTTAAATATTTTGTAGGGTGAGGGGGGGTTAATTATCTTGCTGCTAAATTAATCAAAGTCTCAACACCCTGTTTGAGGCGTTTTTCAGCCTCTGGATTCGACAGTTTCCCATCTTGATCAAACATCTCATGTGATTTGCTGAGAGAAACAGAAAATGGGCAGAGTATAGCGCCCATGTGGAGAAGTTGGCTATTTAGAATTGAGCACGCTTTGGTAGCGCCATAGATGGAGGGAGAGGCTGATCCTGTTAGGGCTGGTTTATTTATAATTGGATCCATCGTGTTTTTTGGGAAATAGACAAAGTTAAAAACTGAATTTAGGGCATTAGAAAGCACAGGCGTGATGCCGCCATTGTATTCAGGCGTTGTTATATAGAAACCTGTGGCTTTTTCAAATTTCTCCCGGAGCTTAACAACGTCTTGAGTAGGGGAGGAAAGATCTTTATTTGCCGGATTAAGCAAAGGAATATCAAAAGAGGCTAATTCAATAAATTCGGCTGGTGTGTTTTGCTTTTTACAGAGCTGTTCAACATGCAAAGCGAGCATTTTATTGGTTGAATCAGCATGAACGCCACCTGATAAAATTAAGATCATTGTATCCTCCTATTTAAATGTAGTTGAAAAAAGCTGTTATTTTCAAAAACACGATGTTGAATATAGTATGCGCTTTGCGGTAAATTGAAGTCAACAAGGATTCATTATTATGATTATCAATTTCCCTAAAAAATCACCTGAGCCCACAGTTGCTAATGTTTATACAGCAGAGTCTGTAATGGACTATCCCCTTGTTTTGTATACGTCGCCTGTTTATGCCGGGTCTCCATCTATTGCTGAGGATTTTACCGAAGGAACGCTGGATCTCAACAAACACTTGGTTAAGAATCCGGGTAAAACGTTTATTGTGCGGGTAAGTGGGGATTCGATGCGAGATGCCAATATTCACCCTGAAGATTTATTGGTTGTTGATTCATCCCTGCGTGCGGTTAATGGAAACATTATTGTTGCTGCTATCAACGGAGAGCTTACAGTTAAACGACTGTGCACCAACAATCAAACCATTTTTCTGATGCCAGAAAACTCTGGTTATGCCGGGATTGAGATAACCAAAGAAATGAATTTTGTGATTTGGGGTGTTGTGACAAATGTTGTTCATAAGGTTAAGTGAGTTTTAAATAATGTACTTACTTGCTTGGGTGTTGTTGTTTTGTTCTTTGTTCACGGGAAACTGTGAAGACGTTATAAATACCCAATCATCAGACGCTATCATTCCATCAACATTATTTGGAAATGAAAAAATTATTGAAGCCGCCAAGTATCCAGGACCCAATTTTGAAGAAAAATTAAAGCGGTTGCTTAAAGTTGATCTTCATTATGCCCAAGCATTGTATTATCTGCATCAAGAACAATCTGGCTTTATGGCACAAGAGAGGTTTGAACGGGCTCATGATCGTGGAATTGCAGATATCCGAGAAGCTTCAAAAATTAAAGATGATGATGCACGTATAAAAGCAGCTTTAAACGCCCGATCATCTTGGCTGGAAGGCTTTAGACGCGCGCGTTTTCGCGATAAACCAGTGCGCTAAAAATTCGTTTTTATAATTATTAAAAACTATATCTCTCATTTCTTGTATTTAGCTCTATAATTTTTCAACTAGACCTTGAAAACCCTTTTTCTGATACTTATGTGACTGTCATGGCATTCAAATGAGGAGAGTCAATTTTGACTAAAGTTATAAACATAGAAAATTTTATCATGACATCAAAAAAACAAAAAAGAGAGAGGCCAAAAAATACCTATGAGCTTGGGTTGCAAGACATCAAAATTAAGATCCTTAGCTATTTCCCTGAAACTATGGACCGGAGCCAAATTCAGGTCTCTCCAGTAAACCTTGCGTGTGCTTATGAGCGAATTTTGTTGAATTTGTGCAAAGTTGTTTTTACAAGTTCAGCACAAGAAAAAGCGATCAAAGTTGCTGAATTTTTGTACGATTTAGATTCTGATGAATTGAACTTAGCTTCTTTTATCGAATGTATTAGTAAAGACGATCTACTGTTAACGTTTTTTAGAGTAGAGGCTGAGCGCATGAGTCCAATTGATCGCATGTTTTTAATCAACGTTTTAAAAACAAAATTTCCAAAAGAAGAGGGAGCGATTCAATTAATGAAGTGTCTGTTGTTTATGGCTGATCAAAGAAATGCCTCAATCAATAAAGGTATTGAAAATCGCATTTAGTTTGCTAAGGGTTTATTTTCAACTGTTTTTGTTTTGCAAATATTGACTGATCAGAAACTTCAGAAATAATATTTTCAAAAAGATGATGCCAGTTGAGTTCTGCACGAAGATGCATAAAAACAGATCCAAGGCCAACAGCTGCGCGGTCCATAAAGACAAAGGTTTTCGGTGGTTTAACGCCACCATTTTTACGAAGGCGCTTTGCTACTTCTAAGGCGATCTTTTGCCCTTTTTTACTGCTGTAGGTTTCTTCTAGAGGCCTGATCCGATCTTCTAGAAGTGGACCATACAAGTATGAAGACCAGAGATGAAGTGTTTCTATCAATTCAGTATTAAGGTTTTCAAAGCCCCATGCTTTATAAGCTTCACATTCCATTTCTTTGTCATTTGTCAGCAATGCTTTGTAGAGCATAATACTGCTGGTAATAAAAGACGGATCAAAAATGCGCACGCAGCCAAAATCATAGAGAATGATTGAGTGATCTTCACTGACTTGATAGTTGCCCGTATGGGGATCACCATGGAGAATGCCTGCTTTGTAAAACGGCAAATACCAAGATTTGAAAAGATTCTTAGCAATTAGGTTTTTATCAAGTGTTTCTGGTGGGTTCCTTACAGAGTACCCACTCTGCCAATCCATGGTCAGGAGTTTATGTGTTGAAAGATCTGGATAAACTTTTGGGATTTTTACAAAACGATCGTTTTCAAAAAAAGTTCGAAACAGTTCTAGATTTTTAGCCTCTTGGGTATAATCAAGTTCTTGCAAAAGGTGGCTGCTGATTTCTTCTAAAACATTCGAATGATCAAGGCCAGGTTGCCATTTTTGGTAGAGTGAGAAAAAAATCTTGAGCTGCTCAAGGTCAGCATGAACGGCTGAGGCCATATCTGGATACTGCAACTTGCAGGCAAGTGGCTGACCATCTAAGTGAGTTGCTTGGTGAACTTGGCCTAAGGATGCTGCTGAAGTAGCATTTTCATTGAAGCTTTTGAATTTAGTTTGCCAATCAATCCCCAGCTCCTGTCGCATGCGGCGGCGAACGAAAAGCTTGTTCATAGGGGGAGCTTCAGACTGAAGGGTTTGGAGTTTTTCTACATAAGCAGGAGGCAGAAGATCGGGCACCATGGCAACCAATTGTGCAATTTTGACCATTGGTCCGCGCATGTTAGCGAGAAACTGATAAAGTGATTCAGCAAAGTCTGTGTCGTGATTGTTGCCCTTAAAAGCTTTGCCCCAGGCGTATTGACCCGCAAGACCAGAGGCTGAGGCGCCAACTTTTAAATAGCGCCCCAAGCGTTTATGAAAAGCGTTTTCTTCATCCATTATTGGTTACAAGACCGTCAAATTGATCAATCAGAGAACTGACAAGATCAAGACCCATTTGCCAGAACTTTGGATCTTTGGGATTTAGATCAAAGGGTTTAAGAAGTTCATCGTAGCGCTTTGATCCACCGGCTTTGAGAAGGTCTATATATTTCTCCTGAAAATTGGGATGACCTTGTTCGTAGCAGGTATAGAGCGCATTAACCAGGCAGTCGCCAAAAGAATAAGCATATACATAAAAAGGAGTGTGATAGAAATGCGAGATATAACTCCAGTAATTTTCATAGTCTGAGTCTTGCGTTTCGATGGCATCACCCAGCGATTCAGCCTGGACTTGCTGCCAAATGGCTTTGAAATCATCAGGAGAAAGCTCTTTTTCTTTACGCAAATCATGGACGCGTCTTTCAAAGTCACAAAAAGCAATCTGGCGCACAACGGTGTTGAGCATGTCTTCAATCTTGCTGGCGAGGAGAGATTTTTTAAGATTAGCATCTGTTGCTGACTGATACATGGATTTGAATGTGAGCATTTCCCCAAAAACCGATGCCGTCTCAGCAACGGTTAAGGGTGTATCCATTAATAAGATGCCCTGTGAATTTGAGAGATATTGATGAACCCCATGTCCCAATTCGTGGGCCAAAGTTGCAACATCGCGAACGGACCCTTTGAAGTTAACCAAGATAAATGGATTAGCTGCTGGAATGGTCTGCATTGAAAAGGCGCCGTTATCTTTACCAGGGCGCAGTTTGGCATCAATCCAGTTATGATCATAAAATTTTTGGACAATCGCTGACATCTCGGGTGAAAAATCATTATAAGCTTGCCAAACAAGGCTGCACGCTTCATCCCAGCTATAGGTTTTGTCAGCGCCAAAGTTTAAGGGAGCTGAACGTTCCCAGTAGGGCATTTTCTGATAGCCAAGGATTTTTGCTTTAAGGCCATAATAGCGATGGGAGAGATTTTGATAATTTTTTTGTACCGTTGTGATAAGTGCTTCGACCACTTCATCTTCAACCTGATTGGCCATATTGCGCGATTGAATAGGTTTTTTAAAACCACGTTTTGTATCAATCACAGCTTTTTGTTTGGCAATGGTATTGAGCGCGAGGCAATTGATTGGCAGGATTTTTCTTATCTCTTGTGAGAAAGCGTGATTAGCTGCCTGACGAATCTCTTTTTTTGTTGCGCTGAAATCATGCATAACTTCGGAGATTGTCACATTTTCCCGATCAAGGTATGTAAAGGTTAACCCAGCCAAAGATTCGTTATGTAATCTTTCCCAGTTCTCATTGGCAAAGGGATTTAGCATGTGCAAAATGCCTTCTTCAGCCTCGGAAAGCTGATAAGGGCGGAAGGCGCGGATATCATTGAACCAGGGCTTTAAGTTCTTAAGGTCAGGTTCTTGATCATAAAAATTGTTTAAAGACTGATCCTCGATCTGATTGAGTTCTAAAGAGAAAAAAACCAGGTCTTGACTGGCTGCATTAATACGTTCTTGGATTTTTTGATTAAGGCCAGATCTGGCGCTATCAGTCATACACTGCCTGTAAATCAACATCCCAAAACACCCTAGCTTTCGAATAACTGTGACGATGTCTTGGTAAGTATTGAGGCAAGTTACGAGATCTTTTGCATTAAGCGATGTGATTTGGCCTTTGTAAGCTTTTGCAAAAGCCTTTATGTCCTTTTCAACCTGGCTTAAGTCAGAGTCAATTTTTGGATCTTCCATAGATTGATAAAGGCTTGATAGGTTCCATTCAGGTAAAGATGTTGATTGTGACACGTATCCTCGCTTATTGTTGAATTTGAATCCTTAATACATATCATTTTTACAATAAAGGAACCAGCGAACAAGTGCAGATTAATCCAGAAACTTTTATGAATTTAGCAGTTGAGCAGGCGAAAAAAGCTCTGGAGTTCGGTGAAGTGCCAATTGGCGCTGTGGTGGTTTCAACAGCTGGAGAGATTATGGGCGTTGGCCATAATTTAACGGAGACAACCTGTGATCCAAGCGCACACGCTGAGGTAGTTGCCTTGCGTCAGGCTTGTGTAGAAGTGGGACGGCCAAGGCTGGATGGATGTATTCTTTTCACAACGCTTGAACCCTGTGCGATGTGCGCTGACCTTATTGCCAAAACGCGTATTCAAATCGTTTACTTGGGGGCATTGGATCCCAAGGGAGGTGCGCTGATGCAGGGGCCAAAGCTTTATGAGCAGCCGACTTGTTTTCATAAGCCAACTGTGAATACAGACTATTTAAAGGCAGAATGTGGGCAGATGATCTCTGATTTCTTTAAAAAAAAGAGAGAGAATAAGAAATCAAGTCCCTAAAAAGGAGGTTTTTTTTAATTTAAACCCAATGGTTATTTTTGATGTCCTTAAGTATTTTTATATTGTGCGGCCTAACAATTTCTCTATGATTGCCTTATGTTTTATTCTTCTTTTTCTACAAAAAAAAATCTTTTATTCTTAACCTTAATTTATGCTTGTTTGAGTATTGGCAAGTTTGTTCTGCCAGCAACGGATCGTGATGAATCGCGCTTTGCGCAAGCCTCGAAACAAATGGTTGAGACAGGGGATTATTGGTCCATTAAATTTTTAGACCAACCACGTAATAAAAAACCAATTGGCATTTACTGGGTGCAGGCTGGCTTTGTTAAAGTTGCTCAATTTCTTGGGGTAAAGAATGCTGAAATACGCATCAGTGTTTACCGGCTACCAAATGTGCTGGCTGGTTTTGGCATGCTATTGGCAATGTTCTTTTTGTTCCGGGGAATGATTGGTGAAAAGTCTGCTGCTATGGCAACAACACTGATGGCTGTGAGTTTGCTAACTGTTGTGGAATCTTTTTTGGCAAAAACAGATACTGTTTTGTTGATGCTGATTGTGATTCAGCAGGGTTTGCTTGCACGGTGGTATACAGCCCAACTAGCAGATAAAAAAAACAATTCTTCAGAGCTGGCTGTGATGTGGGTAGCTATGGCACTGGCTGTTTTGATCAAGGGGCCAATTGCGCCAGTTATATTTCTGCTAACACTTTTAACGCTTCGGTTTGGTTTTAAAGCGAATATCAAGTTGAATTCTTTGGGGTGGATAAAGGGAGCTCTGATCCTTGCCCTTGTCAATGTGCCGTGGTTTGCCATGGTACAATGGAAATCCTCTGGCGCGTATGCGGCGCATGCGATTGGCGTGGATTTTATTCCGAAGCTTCTTAAAGGCCAGGAGTCGCATGGATTCTATCCAGGGTATTATACTTTGACAGCATTTATTCTTTTGTGGCCCGGAAGCTTGTTGGTTTTTAGAACATTGCCACGCTGGTGGGCCTTGCGTAAAAACCCCATTGCACAGTTTTTTTTAGCTTGGCTGGTGCCAAGCTGGCTGATGTTTGAAATGATTCCAACCAAACTGCCACATTATGTTTTGCCGTTAATGCCAGCCATATGGTTGTTAACCGCTACGGTTTGGAAGCGTTATCATGAGATTCAAGAAAGTCCACTTTTTATAAAGATTTTGGCGGCTCTTTTTGCTGTTTTAACCATTGGTTTGTTCGGGTTTTTCCCTGCTTTAACGTTTCTTGAATTCTCAAACGTAACGTGGGGCTTTTTGGTATTAGCAAGTGCGATATGCTTGTATTTAATTTCATCCTCTGGGTTTGGTTTGAGATTTTCAAAACGTTTGGTTATTGGAGCGGTTGGTTTTTATGTTCTGGCTTTTACATTCTTCTTACCAAACATGAAATTCTTATGGCTGTCTGAATCTATTTATGAAGCTAGAAATTTGACAGATAGCTTAGAGAAACCACTTGTTGTAGTAAGGTTCAATGAACCAAGCCTTTACTTTAAAAATGGCACAGACGTCAAGGTTGTGACATCAACTGCAGACGCATTGAACAAAATAAATCATCAAGGTGGTGTTGCAATGATTACTGCCTCTGACAGCCAACAAGATTCAGTGATGTTTTATGATTTCAAAGATAAAAAATTTGTCAAGGATCAGAATGATAATACACAGATTAAAAGCCTGAACTATTCCCGTAATAAATGGCAGGACTATGCCTTGGTTAAGGGGAGGGACGTTAGATGAAGTCTGCCAAAATATTATTGATCTTAGGGCTTTTTTCGGCATCGCTTGGCTATGCTTTTATTAACGCTGGCTTCGATTTGGGTGTGATGAGAGATGTTTTTAATAATGTGGATCGTTTGCAACCTTGGAGAAACTTTTTTCGCTGGGTTTCGCACTTTGGGGAAGCGCAATATTTTGTTGTGCTGTTGGCACTGATTTGGACTGGTGGTTGGTTTAAAAAAAGATATTCTATCAATGGTTTTCTAGGATTTTGTAAACGTTATCAGCTCATTACTGGCAGGTTTTTCATCACTTTTGGGTTAGCTTCAGCTGTATTGCACTTTTTGAAATTTTTGACTGGGCGCCAGCGACCAAGTTGCAATTATCTTGAAGCCCTGCCGAATTGGCACTGGTTTGCTTTTGATGGGCGTTATGGATCTTTTCCCTCAGGCCATGCTATGGCAGCTGTTTTTTTAACTGTTTTTGTTATGAGGATTTGGCCAAAAAGCCGTTGGTGGATTTGGCTATGGCCAATAGTTGTGGGTGTATCCAGAGTTGCGCTGACAAAGCATTACCCCTCGGATGTGCTTTTTGGCTATGCTTTGGCTTTTATAAATTGTGCTGTTTATTTTTGGCTGAATGCAACAACTAAGTTAAGTAAAAAGAGAACTGAGTCATAGCCGTATAGCAGCTGTCAGCAGCAATTTGATACATTTTTACGCATGCAACCGCATCTTCTTTTTCTAATTTATCAGGTGTGCTGCAAGCTTTATTAGCTTTGGCAAAAACAGCTTTGCAAATATTCCATTGCTTGGCATACATACTGCGAAGCTCTCTCATAGGGATTGCGTTGGTTGGACCCCCACCAAACTGCTGATTAGAATTTGTGACGGGCTGTTGATTTTCTTGCATGTATTGATTGTTTTGTTCAGGTGTTCTGTCTGCATAAAACGTATTTGCGCTGATGGTTGATATGACTAAGTTTAGCAGAATTAAAATTAGTACCCGCATGATGGCCTCAATTAATAATTTACAATCTAAGCACAGTTTTAAAAAGGTAGCTAGACAAAAGATTAAATTATAAACCACTAGCTTCAAAAAAAAATCAATGCTACGATGAAATAAATTTGGAGGTATTCATGAACATGTCATATAAAAAATTTTTTCTTTCACTTTCTTTTGCTGCTCTTCTATCTGGCGCTGTATCTGCAGAGGACTGTCAATGTGATAAGCCAAAGGTTAAGGATTGTGATTTAAAAGTTTTTAAAGAAAAGATGGCTGGCAATGAATCTATTAAAGTGAGTGATGATCCTGCAGGTGTGGCCCTAGAGTCTATGGAAGATATTACACCAGCTCTTCAGAAATATGCGACAGATAATAAATGCCAACTTTATGTAATGAACCTATCTAAGTTGGTGAAAGGGTTAATGAAAGGTCTTAAAGTTCCAGGCGGGAATGAAACACAAAAGTCAAATCAAGAGAAGAAATACTTGGCGATGGATGGTAAAAAGGCGCGCTGTGCTAAGGAGTTGTCCCTTAAATTGCCAATTGATAAATATCCAACGGAAAAAAAGTAAGTTTAAGGACTGTTTACCAGAAAGCAAACAGTTCAAACCATGCGATTAACCATTAAGGCAGACTTCCAGGGCTGCCTTTTTTAAGGCCTCAAAACCTGTTTTCTTGCTTGAGCTGACTTGAAGAACTGAGGGGTAGGCAGCGATCATCTTGCCACTTTTAACAACTGTTTCTGTGACTTGCTCAAGAATACTCTGTTGACCAGAGACAGAGAGTTTATCCGCTTTTGTGAGGATTAATTGATAGCTAACGCCCCAATGATCAAGAAAGTTTGTCATTTGCAAGTCGGTATCTTTTAAGCCATGGCGGCTGTCAATTAATACATAAACCCGATGAAGGTTATTACGCGTTGAAAGATATGCAGAGCAAAGTTTTTGCCACTGTTTGCCAAAGTCTTTTTGATGCTTTGCATATCCATAACCCGGTAAATCAACAATATATATGCCATTTGTAGCAGGGCTATTTGTTTGATTTAGCTGTTCGGCGACTTTGGTAGGTGGAGTTAGCAGAAAATAATTAATCTCTTTGGTGCGGCCTGGGGTGTTCGATGTGCGCGCCAAGTTTTTGCGATTGAGCAAAGCATTGATAAGCGATGATTTGCCAACGTTAGAGCGACCAATAAATGCCACTTCTGGGAACGCTTCTTCTGGAAAATGGCTAGGCTCTACGCAGCCTTTAACAAACCTTGCTGTGCCGTTGAAATAACTTTCTGCCAGATCAGATGAGAGGTGGCTTTCTTGATCTGGCATAAGAGTTTTAGGCTTTGGACTTTTTGTTTGATTTCTTAACAGGCTTAGGCACCCCTTTAGGCGCTGTTTGCAAAAAGTATGATTGCTGCGCCATGCCAAGAATATTTGAGCAGGTCCAGTAGAGCAAAACACCGGCAGGAAATCCTGCCATAAAGAAGGTGAACATGATGGGCATAAGCGTGAAAATCATTTTCTGGTTATCGTCCATGGGCTGTGGGTTAAGGCGTTGTTGCAGGAACATGGTTCCCCCCATAAGGATGGGCAGCAAGCCAAAGTGCATAAACGATGGGGGATTCCAGGAAATAAGGCCAAATAGGGTAAAGATGTTGGTTGGATCGGCGGCGGATAAATCATGAATCCAGCCAAAGAATGGCGCATGACGCATTTCGATAGAAATAAAGATAACTTTATAAAGAGCAAAGAACACGGGCGCTTTAATGAGCTGCGGTAAACAACCAGAGGCAGGATTGGTTTTATGCTTTTTAAATAGTGCCATCATTTCTTGCTGTTGTTTCATTTTATCGTCGGGATAAAGTTCCTTCAGCTTTTGAATTTCGGGCTGTAGGGCTTTCATTTTTGCCATAGAGCGATAGCTTGACCGTGCCAGAGGAAAAAACAGAATGTTCATGGCGATTGTAAGGAGAATAATTGCCAGCCCATAGTTGCCAACGTAATTATGGAAGAAGATTAGGATGTAGAAAATTGGTTTGGTGATAAAGTAGAACCAGCCAAAATCAACAGCCAAATCAAAGTGGGGAATATTGAGGGTTTTTTCATAGGCATCAAGCAGGTCGAGGCGTTTAGGCCCTGCATAGAAATGACTGGTGGTTTCGTGTGTTTCACCGGGCATAATTGTTTGTAACGGCATCACGTAATCCAGCTGATAGCGTTTTTGATCTTTTTTGTCAGAGCCAATCATGTTGGTTTTTATTTCAACGTTTTGATCTGGGATAAGCGCCCCCAGCCAATATTTATCACTGTAACCCAGCCAACCTGACTGTGTGGTGTAGCTGATCTTCTTTTCTTTGATTAAATCTTCGTAATCATTTTGATGTTTTTTGCCATCGAGATAACCAAGGGGACCTTCATACGAAATAAAGAAACTGGAGACAGGCGGTGTTCCAGCGCGAATAAGAAGGCCGTAGTTGTATAGATTCAAAGCCGAAGATTCTTTGGGATTACGCACCCGATCAACAATTGTGAAGACGTAGTTCTCATCAACTGAAATGGTTTTTTCGAAGATAACTTTGTTTTTATTAATGTATCTAAGTGTGATCGGCGCTTCAGGCGTTAATAAGGTGTCCTCTGTCCACCATTCGCTTTCAGCTGTTGGTAGATCATCTTTCTCTGATTCAATCGACGTCCAGCCAGATTCAGCATAATACGGCTGTTCAGAATGCGACGGGCTGAGAAGGCGGACAGGTTTTGCATCTGGATCATCCGTTTCTTTGTATTGCGTTAGGATAAGATCATCAATACGTGCACCCAGGGTTGATACAGACCCTGAAAGCTTATTGGTTTTGATTTGTATACGTTTGGCAACGGTTCTAGGCTTGATCTTTTCGGCGGACTTGGTTGGTTGGTCTGGTAAATCAACGGGTCGGTTTTGTTTTGTTGCGGTGGTTGTGGTTGTTTTTTGTGCCGTTTCTGCTGGAGTGGTTGGAAAAAAGTATTGAAAAGCAAAAAGGATTCCAAGGCATAAGGCAATTGCCAGTATCATATTTTTTGTATCGTCACCGTTCATTTTTTTTCCTTTGTTTCATTTGGTTTAAGCGGATCAAGTCCACCTGGGTGCCAAGGATGGCATTTGATTAGTCTTTTACATGTGAGCCATAAAGCCATAAACGGATTATGCGTTTCGAAGGCTTGGCGGCTGTAGTCTGAGCAACGCGGGTAAAAGCGGCAGACATTTGTGCCCAAAAGCGGACTAATGAGCTTTTTGTAGCAGCGAATGAGAAAAAGCGCAATCCAACGAATCACTTATGAACCTTCAGCGTTTTGTTGAATCATAGCATGAAGCTTGGAAAATTCAGCTGTTAATTCCGCATAAGATGCCTCAGTAATGGCTGGCCGGGCATATATGTTTATCATAAAGGGGGCAGTCCATTGTTTTTCTAGCAATTGTTGGCTGAGGTTTTGAATGAGGGGACGCAAGCGTCTTTTAATGCGGTTTCGGTCTACAGCGCGTTTAAAGTTTTTTTTTGTAATGGTGAACGATGAAAAAATCAAGGGTGAGGGGTTGTTTGGATTAGGTTTGAATTTTTTTGGATGTGTGCTGAATACAATCGAAGTAGAAAAAAGACGAGAATGAAAACGAATCCCGTCTCGGCGCAGTCGTCCAAAGTCTTGTTTGGAAGAAATGCGGCCGATGGGATGCATGAAAAAGTTGTCTATGCGCTCAAACGCTTGCGACCACGGGCACGGCGGCGGTTAATAACTTGGCGTCCACCTGGGGTTGCCATGCGTGAGCGAAAGCCATGACGGCGTTTACGAACAAGGTTACTGGGTTGAAAAGTTCTTTTCATGATGCACCTGAATAATCTTTTTTGTTTGTATACAAACTTGTGCCGCAAAGGTCAAGTAGTGTTCGCTTGAAATTTGGATGGGAGGAGATGTTAGTCTCTTAACAAGCCCGTATCTTCATATTCTTGAGCTTCTTGCAGGGTATTTGGAATGGGGTGGTATTTGGCCAATTCGGTTTCAATAATCGGCGTTTTATCATCCAGTTTGTATTTTTTGCACACCTGCACCAACGCCTCTAGCGCGGCAACCATAAAGATATCCCTGAGCAGGGCATAATTATGCTGATCGGCCCACTCTAGAATATGCATGTCGAGCTCCAAAGCGATAGGAAGCGCACCATATTTTTTATTAATTCTTTGGAATTCAACTTTTAGATCATTTTTAATACCATATCGGTATGCTAATTGAGCATACAAAAAAGGCGCTTGGGCCCACACATCATTGCTGCGCAACAGATGATCAAGAGTGGGTTTGATTTCTTGCCATGCTTTTCCATCTTTTTGCATGTTTTCAAAAACCAAAGCGACGCCAATAAAGCCAATGCGTCGATCAAACGGATCTTTCATACCTTGACGGCGCTTTAAATAGTCTTTTACTGGCATCAGCGGTTTCCTTTATTCCCTGGCAATGTATCAGCCCCATACATTTTACGATAGCGTTCAATTAATTGTGTTTCATAAGCCCGCGCTTCAGCTTTTGTGGCAAATGTTTTGCGAACTTTAGATCTGTATTCAACGCCGGTTTCATATTCTAGTCTTCTGGCTTGCGCTTCAGCTCTTTTCGAGAGGCCATGGCGGTTGAGCCCTTGCATACTTTCCCCAGCCTTAAAGGTTTCCCCGGTTGCTGTATTACGAATGGTATAGACATGCGTGTCACCGATATACGCTTTTGAATTGCCATGTACAGTTCCTGATCTTTCAATATCATACAACTTGGTTTTTTGTAAGGGTTTAGCCGGCAAAGGATTTTTTAAAGAGGTGGCGAGTTTGCCGGTACCAACCAAACAAGATGCACCCACAACAGCGCCAGCGGTTTTATCGGCATAGCGGGGTTCAACGCCTGGGATTTCTTGCATAAGGCCAGAGGCGCCTTCAACCGCTTGATCAACAGCCCACTTGGTTACGCCCGTATGATTGGCTGCAACAAATGAAAGAGATGCCGCACAGGCTGTCCCACCTGTGAAGGCAGCCGAATAAGGATTACAAGCCCCAGCAACAAGGGCTGCTTCTCCAGCTATCTGCAAGCCATAGGCTGCATATCCAGCGCCGCGCTCAAGTCCTGCCATGATTTCTGGATAGTCACTTGTTAAAGCTAAATAAGAGTCTTCAATTGATTCAATTGTAGATCCAACAAAATTTATACTTTTAGCAGCAAAACCTAATTCATGCTCATCATCATTAGGGCTAATATCACCTTCTAAAACTTTTTCGGGGTCCCCCGAAGGTTCTGGGCTAGAAGAGGGTTCAGGTAGCCATTCTGAGGGTTCAGGTTCAGGGAGCCTTGGTAGAGAAGTTCTATATGCTTCAAAATGATAGTCAATTGGAACAAAAGATAAAGACACATTTTGTGAGTTGATTTGTTTGTATTCAAAAGATTTATAGCTAATAATATTTCCCAGTTGATCTGCAATATTAAAAGAAAAATCTCCCATTTTGATTGATTCAGCCACCGTTCTATGCCATTCGGGCGGCCCACCTTGATCAAAAACTGTATAATACTTTCCCTCATCAATACGCATGCCACTTGGTGGCCTTATGCCCGTTTCACGCATCATTTTTGTTAGGCTCCAAAAGTAAGGATAAGGCCCACCACCAATAAAAAATGAACTCACATAAAAAGGTTCAATTGCGGCCAGTAAATCGCCTGGGCGATAAGATCCCCCTATGGACCGTAAATGCACGGCATTGGTGCGTCCACCAGCCGAATAATTACGAATCGTTTCACGGTTTAAAAACTCAAAGTCAAAACCACAAAGACCTTGATAGATCGGTGCAAATGATTTGATAAAGATTGGAGTTTCAGAGTTGCTACATAAATTAAAATCGTCAGTAGTTGTTCCATCAAAATTATTTGTTTCCCCGTTGTAGGTATAGCTTCCCTGTCCTGTATGCTCAAAAACTACTTTTTCAACACCGCATGCTAAGTGGTGGTTTTCTTCTCGAAAGTGTGTATGATCAGTCATACGAATGGTTCCTTTGTGTCTGCCATCAACAACGGCCTCTAAAGTTGTATATAATGGAACCTTTAGAACAGTCATTTCGCACTGTAGTGTAATTGAATCTGGATGAGTTAATCTTTCAGAGGCGCTACTTGATTCACCATCTTCATCTCGATATTGAGGCATGGAAAAACAAAAGTGTGTTAGTGTCAAAATAAATATTAAAAGTAGTCGTTTCATGAAAAAGCTCTATAATTTTTTTATAACATTAGTAGAAAATGTTAATAATTCGATTATTTTTATTTTTGAATTTTCTATTCAGAGAAAGTCAATAATGGGGAGTTTTTTAAAATGCAAATATTTTTACATTAACAGCTAATAATATTTTCAGGGAAGTATGCGTAAATTTATTCAAAAAATTGGTATCTGGGCTGAGCTGGGAGTAATTGCTGCTGGCAACGCCATTGCTTTTTTTGGTGATTTTATCCTAACGATGCTTGGCGGATCGGGACAAAAAAATCGTTATTTCATCTCCAATTTAAGCAATCAAATTTACCTATCCGGGATCCGGGCGATTCCCATTATTATGGTGACCAACTTTGTTGTTGGGGTGGTTTTAAGTTATCAGGGGATCATTCAACTGGCCAAATTCAGCGCTGAAACATCCATTTTAACGGTGGTGAGTTTTTCAGTATTCAAAGAAGCAGGGGCATTGATGAGTGCCATTATTATTGCTGGGCGCTCAGGGAGTGCTTTTGCTGCAGAAATGGGCGTGATGAAGCTAAATGAAGAATTGCAAGCTTTGCGGATTATGGGCGTTCAATCCATGAGCTTTCTGATTTTGCCACGGGTGTTGGCATTATTGATTTTTATGCCAATTTTAACGTTGATAGCCAATTTCATGGGATTGCTTGGTGGGGCGATTATTTGTTGGATCGAACTGGACATGGGCTTGTATTACTTTTTCTACCAAGTGCATGATATTACCACACCGTTTACGTTTTGGATGGGCTTTATCAAAACGCCTTTCTTCTCACTCATCATTGGATTGATTAGCTGTTACATGGGGTTGAATGTAGAGAAGACGCCCGAGAGTTTAGGTGTTAATACCACGCGCGCTGTTGTGCTTTCAATTTTTTGGGTGATCGTGTTTAACAGCTTATTTTCTGTTGTGGTCTCGGCTTTGAAATTGGGATGATAAAAAGTGTTCTTTTTACAAAATTAAATGTTATATTAAGTAAAAATTAATTTTATAAAATGAAAAAAAATTTCTTTATTATTTTTATTCTATCAAACATTTTTGTTTGTAAGGGTACGTTTCTTGACTTAACACCTGATGATAGTGATCGTCTTGCTTTGGTTCATGTTCGTGCTGAACCTTTCGAAAAAGAGCTTATACCTGGAAATATGTCGTATATGCCTGATAAACGTATGGGTGATTTGTCGTTGCCACAATTCAGATTAACTGTGCATTTTTGTTTGAACGCAATGGTACCTAATTTGCCTCGTGATGAAAGTTGGGATTCAATTAGAATTTACGCAGTCATAATACCTCTAACTAGGGAGCTGCTTGAACAAGTGTACTGCTATCAACTTAATGATTTGGCTTTTTACGGACCATTCAAATTGCCAAAAGATAGTATTTTTGTATATCCGAAAGGAAAAGATCCGGGACCTGTAGGTGAGACACGTTATTATGATCAAGGTAAAATTTCATTAAGAGAAACTATAAATATAATCCTTAAAGAAAATAATAAGCATATTTTAGATCATAAATTTCAAAGCCCTGAAGATACTTCTGGGTATGCACTTTTAAAAGGCAAGAAAGTAAATCCTGGGTCCCTTTTTTCTGTTTATCACTTACCCCAAACAGCTCCAAAAAGTCACTGTGAAAGTAATCTAGATATTTTTGAAGTAATCTCTGGGTTAAGCTTTTTGCAAATCTTCTGTGTAAGATCTGTAATGAGTATAGAGAAAATAGAAGCCATATATTGTGCTGAGTTTGTATTAAATTATCTGCGTGAAGAATATTTTAAAACTAACCTTAGCTTTTGCCTCGAAAATTTTTTAAAGAGAGAGCTGGAGGGAGCACCTGATGAGACAAGAGATTTGTTTGAGAAGCGAAAAAACTCTTATGAAATATACAGGCAGGTTTGGGAATTAGAAAAAAAAATGGTCTTAGAAGAAAAGAAAAGCTTTTTTATAAGTGATCAGTTTAGTCAAATTTTAAATGAAGCTTTTTATGCTCCATATGGTTCACTAGAAACAAAGCTAAGATTAATTTCTAAGCCGTTTGATTTATCTAAGACTGTAGAAAGTTTAAATATGCAACTGTGGTACTCAGATCCTGTAATTAATGGAAGTGAGGAAGGCTCTGTACTCTGGTTTTCGTGGCCTCTAAATGTGTTTTTTGGTGGCCTAATGAAAGATGATGAATCGCTAAGACCATTGGACTGTGATGCTATATTATATAAGAATAATAAACTGTTTTCCTTACTTGAAAGGCACCTAAGGAGCTATAATCCTGAATTATTTGAAGAAATAGTTTTGAAAGTGGCTGAAAAATTCTCCCTTCCCACGTCCAAGGCCCCACCGTGTGTATAGTAAGCACGCTGTTGTGCTTTCAATTTTTTGGGTGATCGTGTTTAACAGCTTATTTTCTGTTGTGGTCTCGGCTTTGAAATTGGG
>DLRV01000032.1 GCA_002500565.1 Holosporaceae bacterium UBA7879 | reverse complement strand
CTCCCTTATCTAGGCCAGCCCCTTATTTAATGGTGAAGTTTTAAAAATCAGCCTTTTGGCTGACGATGCTTCTGCTGTAGAGGGTTTACCTCTTTCTCAAACTTTAGCCCTCGTTCCGTCAAGGCGACGTGGGAATAAAGATAAACGCGAGATTGCCACATATTGGCCTGATCATGTGGACCAAGTACAAGAAAATGTGTTAATGGATGCAGCACATGGACGGTTTGAAACAGCTTATATGAACTATGAAAATGCTGCTTGTGGTAAAGGATTTTTTCCAACAAGTCGGCGTAGATTTGTATCAGATTTATCTGAGCCCAAGCAAAAGCAAAGTAAGAATGAAAGTTCTCTTGAAAAAGTTAGGACGCCGCAACCTGGTAAAAAGAATAGAAAGCAAAGTTAATAGAAGGTTTCTTAAACTTGCACTAGATCGTCCCAGCAAGTGGTGTAACGTGGGGTGCGATTAGAAGAAGTCATAGCCCAAGATTTATCATTTAACTGACTGGCTAATAATAAAGTGTTTTTACCAAACGTTTGATTGATGGCGTCTATGGTTTTCATTAAAGCTGTTGAATTCTCAGCTTGCTTGAAGAGGTTTTTGCTTGTTGAGGGCGACTTGAGGTCCATGAGGCGCACCCCTGCCTTTTTATAGTTTCGACCTTCTTTGAAAATCGTAAAGGCTTTGCGTGTGATCATTTTGACCAGTACACGTGTATCATCAGTGGCTTGTTCTAGGGGTAAGACAGCTTCGATATAAACTGGGTTTTTATCCCATTTAGAGGTGCGTAAGTAAAAAGATATGCAATTGGTTAGGAGTTTTTCTTGGCGTAATTTTTCGGCAGCCCGGGCGGTGTAGTCTGTGAGTGCTTCTAGCATATGTTTGAGTGTTGTAATCGGCTGCCCAAAAGAGCGTGTGTATTGGATTTGTTTTTTAGCGGTATCTGCTTCTAAATCTAAGCAGGGAACACCACGTAATTCGAGAGCTAGTTTCTCACCCGTTACTGTAAAAATCTTGCGAATAAACTTGATAGGCGCACGCTGCAGATCTAGTGCGCTTTGAATATTGTGGCGTTTCAATGTTTGCGCACGTCGGTGACCTACGCCCCAAATGTCGGAAACTGGAAGAGAGCCTAAGGTAGATTTGATTTCATCCTTTTGTTGTAAAACCAGTATCCCACTTTGTTTTTTCGCCCAATAATTAGCAATTTTAGCAAGCGTTTTGGTTGGCCCTGCACCTATGGAAACAGGAATTCCTGTCCATTGTAAAACACGTTGACGAATGCTTTTAATAAATGTTTCGAATTCTATTCGTGGGGAGGAGGAAGTAATTTTAAGAAAAGCTTCGTCAATAGAGTAGATTTCATATTTTGGTGAAAACTGCCTTAAAACAGACATAACTCGTTCAGACATATCACCATAAAGTTCGTAATTTGACGACAACACATGAACTTTGTGGGCCTGGCATAGTTTGGAAATTTTGAAATAAGGCTCTCCCATTTTAATGCCGAGGTCTTTGGCTTCTTGAGAGCGGGCAATAGCGCATCCATCGTTATTTGATAAAATAATAACGGGTTTGTTTCGATAGAGTGGGTTAAATACCCGTTCGCATGAAACATAAAAGTTATTGCAATCAACAAGAAGGTAAAATGCCTGAGTCATATAAATTGGCGTATCACACTGGTAACAACGCCCCAAATTAATGAGTCATTGTCTCTGGTTAGCTCTATCAATGGATAAGCAGGATTTTCTGGTTTAAGAAAAAACTTCTGCTGCTTTTTAATGAGACGCTTTACGGTGAGCTCACCATTTAGAACAGCAATGACAATATCATTGGGTTTGGCGTTAAGGCTACGATCTACCACTAATAAATCACCTTCAAAAATATGGGCATCTATCATTGAATCACCGGCCACTTTAACAAATAAGGTTGCAGCTGGATGCTTGATAAGTAAGGTGTGAATATTGAGTTTTTGGTCTATGTGATCATCAGCAGGCGAGGGGAACCCAGCTTGGACATGAGTGCTGAAGAGTGGAACTTCATGTGTATCTGTTTCAATAAAACTTTTGACTTTTTGTTCTAGGCTAATGGGGATTCGGATAACTTTAGTTGGTTCTTGATACTTTCCTTGTCCTTTGGGCCTGCCAGCGCCTTGTCTTTTTCCGCCACGCATAATTGATATGTTGTTGTTATACAAACCATTTTATGAATTTTGTTACAAATATCAAATAAATTTATTTGGCGCTTTCAAAGTCCAAGGAATTAGCTTGAGCATGAATTCAGTCAGTAGCTGCTCAAAAGCTTTCTTGATATCGGTTTTGGTGTGTTGATCTGCAATTGGAACTTGATGCGTGAAGGTTTGAACGGCAACTGTTTTACGAGTTTTGAAATCAATCAAGAAAGCTGTGGCTTCGAGCGTGGTCATGTAACCATCTTCGGTTTTTTGAATGTGACATTTATTAACGTCTAATTGAAGTAAATAGTTAGGTTGAATGTGGCTGTGGAAACCAGAAACGCCCATAATTTTTTGACTGTCAATAAAGCTGTCAACAACCAAGGATTTAAGTAAGTCAGGTAATGCCTCCGGCCATTCAACGTTGGCCATATATTTCACAATGCCTGATTGGTCTTCAACCATGACTAAATTTTTATCTAAGTAAGCATTTAAAGAAGGCTCCGAGACAATTAGCTGCCATGAGACAATTGGTAAAGAGGTGAGCGCAGTCGCTTCTTTAATTGATAATGGAGTAATTAAAAGTGTATCGACTTTTTTAGCAGGAGGAAAAACTTGTACACAGCTGCTTAACAAAAGGCATATGATTGCTAGAAAAATGGTGGATTTAAGATTGCATTTCATAAGTGCCTCTTTGATCTGGGACAAGTTGATTAATACGCTGGTTAAGCCCTTCAATGAAAGAATCAAGTGTTGAAAGCGTTTGTGTGAGTTGGATAAGTGACTGACTTAAATCGGTAAAGCCATTATTTAAAACGTTATCAATATTTTGACTGGTCTTTTTAACGGTTTCTAGTGTCTGATTGGTATTGGCTAGGATTTGATTGAACCGCTCTTTGTTATTGTTAAGAGCTTCAGAGAATTGGCGCATATTATGAACCATTACTTGAAAGTCAGCTTGGGTCTTATCATCAAGAAATGAACTAACACGCGTAACAAGTTTTTGGGTATCATCTAACAATTCTGGCGCTGAGTGAAAAAGTTTTTGCAAAGAAGAGGGTTCGGAAGGAATGACTGGGTAGGGTTTATCTTTAGGTGCTACAATATCAGCTGTATCTGGCTTTTGAATGCGAATGGAAATAAGTGATTCCCCAGTTATTCCAGCAACTTCCAGTGTTGCAACCATTCCTTGTTTTATAGAAAAAGAGTCAACAATCTTAACGGTGACTCTGACTTTGTTCTGATTTTGTTGAGCAATTTGTAGTTGGTCAACTTGGCCAATGGTGATTCCTTTAAACTTAACGGGGCTTCCAGGCGAGAGACCACCAGCTGTTTCCTGAAAATATATGAGATATGTTTTTTGCTCAGTTCCTTGGCTTTTTTTCATAAATTTGAGCGCTGTTACAATTAAGGCTGTAAAGCCAATAAGAACAACCAGGCCGATAATCAAGTGTTTTGTTGAAGATGTGTTCATGTCGCCTCCATTGCTAATAATAGAGGAACGTGCGTTTGTGAGCAAGAAGGAAGGGGGATTATTGATTGTTGCTTAAATGTCGTTGGAGATAGCTTTCAAGAATAATATGCGCAGCGAAATGGTCAATTCTATCGTGTTTTTTTGGCTGCGTTCTCTCAAGGGCTTCGACAGAGCTGAGCCGTTCATCCCAGAAACACACGGGCCACCCACAATAATCTTTAAGATAAAAGCCGAATTGTTTTGTTGCTTGTGCCATTGGGCCTTCAGAACCATCCATGTTTAGTGGCAGACCGATCAATACAGTTTGAAAAGAAACTTCTTTTTGCAGCTCTTGCAGAGCCTGAAAGTCTTTTTTGAGTGTTTTGCGCCTTAAGATGTCGAGAGGGGTTGTGACATAGGTAGGTGAAGAGGCAATGGCGAGGCCAAGATTTTTTGACCCGTAGTCTATGCCAAGAACAGAAAGCTTTTCCTTGGTTAGAAGATTGGCGAATTCTATAGGCTGTAAAATTATGGGCATAGTTAAAAGTGGCGGGAGTGACGGGACTTGAACCCGCGGCCTCTGGCGTGACAGGCCAGCGCTCTAACCAACTGAGCTACACCCCCGTGGATGCGATCATTACCATGGTTTTGATCCAGGGTAAAGATATATGTGGTGGGCGGTAACGGATTTGAACCGCTGACCCTCTCGGTGTAAACGAGACGCTCTACCGCTGAGCTAACCGCCCAGAACACATAGATGCTATACCAATAGGATTGATTGGGATCAAGAAAAAAGGCACAGCTATGGATAATTTATGCATGTTATCTACAAAAAAAGGAGCTTTAACGCTCCTTTTTACAATCTCAGTTTAAGAGATAATTTTAAGAGACAGCTTCTTTAAGCGCTTTACCTGGTTTGAACTTAGGTACTTTTGAGGCTGGGATATTAATCTTTTCACCCGTACGTGGATTACGGCCCTCTGTAGCTTTACGTTCTGTAACTGCAAAGGTCCCAAAACCTACCAAGCGGATTTCATCGCCTTTTTTTAAAGAGTGTGTCACAACATCCACAAAAGCATCAACAGCTTTTGTTCCATCTGTTTTGCTTAAACCTGCTTGTTCAGCGACTGCTGCGATTAGTTCATTTTTATTCATTATTTCCTCATGTTTATTGGTTGAACACAAAATCAATGGTATGGCGCCTCTTTAATGCTGTCAATCATTCTTTTTGTCCTAATAGGCAGAAAATAAGGGGTTTAGTCATTTTTAAAGAGAATTGACAGATAATTAAAATTTTTTCAGGCTTTGATTATTGTTTTTATTGCTTGCAATATCATCATTAAGACAAAAGGTTTATTTGTTCCTGTTTTATAACTGTTGTAGCAATGTTTAGATTTATCAATTAATATTCAATTGATGTCTCAGGAATGTGGATGCGTCTTCAATTTTACATTATAGCGTTATTAATTCTGTTTGCTTTTTGCTATAGTAAGAGTGTCAAAATAACTCTTAATGAAACTGATATTGACCCTTTAAATTCGGCAATATGTGAATTTTTATATCTTGGGCCGCATCATGAAATGACCACTACAGGATCATCTGGTTCTCCACAGAAGTTTTATTGGCGTATCTATGATCCTGTCATAAATATGCCGAGCAATAGCTCAACTATTAAATATAATTCTGAGGGCTTATTGCAGCTTGAAGCAAGAAGCAGACTTCCGCAAGATTATAAAGTGGGTGAGTTATTTTTTGATTGTCATGTAAGAGATGAGCAAAGCAAAGTACAATCAACGCTTCCTTGTGATGAATATAAAAATCCCCGTGACTCATATAGTTTTTCTGCGAAATCTTCTTATGAAGCGTGTGCAGTTTCTGTGACCTGCCCACGTGTCGAATTTGCTGGAACTTTTTTTAGATTGGATCAGTCGCTTGTATTAAAATGCCCTGATCATATTTTTTGTGTTGTGCGACAAGTAACAATTACTCCAAGTCTGTTTCAATACACTGATGAAAGGGAGGGAAAAGAAAAAGGTCCTCATAAGGGCCGAACATTTTGGGTGCAAGGTATCGTTGATTTTGCAAAAAGTGTTGTTGATTTAAGAGTGGAAAGCGGACTTGTTAGTGTCAATATGGCCGACCTTCTTTTAGAAAAAACTTTATTGCCAACACCAGCTGTGCCAAATGCGCCACCATTAGACGTGGCTTGTCTGTAAACTTGGTGGTATGTATAAAGGATGATTCAAATATATCCATCTTTATTAAGTGCTGATTTTTCCCAGCTTGGAAATGAAATTGCCCGATGGGAAGAGTTAAGTATTAGCGGTTACCATTTAGATGTAATGGACGGGCATTTTGTGCCAAATCTGACTATGGGGCCAAGTTTGGTCAAAAGCTTGCGGAGCCATACAAAAAAAACGTTTGATGTTCATTTAATGGTAGCCAATCCGCAACTCTTTTTGGAGGCTTTTGCTGAGGCTGGGGCTGATCGATTAAGCTTTCATGTTGAGCTGGAAGCTGATTTGGATGCGATGATTAGGCGTGTGAAGGGTCTTAGAATGAAAGTGGGACTGGCCATAAATCCGTCAACATC
Organism: Holosporaceae bacterium UBA7879; assembly: GCA_002500565.1. GTDB lineage: Bacteria > Pseudomonadota > Alphaproteobacteria > UBA7879 > UBA7879 > UBA7879. Next base: position 3,033 of record DLRV01000032.1, on the reverse strand, counting down.
AGTTCAAAAATTAGCACCATTTTTGATGCATATTGATTTTGTTTTGGTAATGGCTGTAGAGCCAGGGTTTGCCGGCGGGAAATTTGTTCCTGAAGCTTTAAATAAAATACTCGAAATTTTAAGTCATGCGCCGGAAATAGAAGTGGTTGTGGATGGGGCGATGTCACCCCAAACAGCGCCGAAAGCCGTTGAGAGTGGGGCGAAAGGAATTGTTGCTGGATCTAGTCTGTTCAAAGGCGGCCCAGATTGTTATACGCAAAATTTAAATGAACTTCTCACTTCATTCACCAAATTCTGTTGACAAATAGATCCAGGCAGTGATAAGAAGCCCATACCCGTGTTTGGGGGTGTAGCTCAGTTGGGAGAGCGCCTGCTTTGCACGCAGGAGGTCATCGGTTCAAGTCCGTTCACCTCCACCAATCCGGGGTTTCTTCTTATTTCTCTTTTTCTTTGCGAAACTACTTGAATTGTTAACGCTGAGTTAACATATGATGCGTAGATATGAAGGAAAATTTTATGAAGAAACACATTTATTTGGCATTACTATTGTATTCTTTTTCTATTTTTGCGGCACCACCAGCAGAGGAAGCTGATCTTGTGGATTCTGTGCCAGCTTGGGTTAATGCAGGTGAGGAAAAATTCAGAGATGCTGAACGTTTAATGAAGGCAAGCCAAGATAAAGATCATTCACAAGAGCTGCTGGAAAGCGCGACTGCAATGATTACGGGTTTTGCGGAGGCTAATCCAGGGCACAAAGAGAATATTCTTGGGGCCCAAGAAAAAATTGATATTTTGGGTGAGTGGCAAAAATTTGATTTAAGGGCGTACTCTGCTCTCCATTTTTATTTAGCAGCACTTGTTTCTCCTGAGAGTGTTGTCTCCCCAACTTTCCAAAAGCTTCAAGAGAGGTTTTGCAATGCCTGGGATGTGTTAATACCTCCAACTAGTGAATTTCCCTCCATTAATGAGATCCAACGGAAAAATTCTGCATTAGGATTTAAAAATACTCTCGATGGAATATGGCTTGATATGTCAAGTGTGTATGATTGTGGGGATGTTAAGTGTTTTAATCGCATATTGCCTATGCATGCTTTCACGCAAGAGCAAGGGAATTTGGGGGTTAAGCCTTTATTGCAGTGGTCGTTAAAAGGATATATGCCGATTATCTTAACGCCTCCCGGGGAAGGAAGTGTTCACGGTGGAATTATATCTTCACCCTTCGATATGATTATGCATGATTTGATCCATGGGATCTTGATAAACAAATTATCTGAAGAAGCTGAATTAGATGAGTCATTTGTTTTGTTTGTTGAAAGCATCAAAGGTCAATCTGTTGAAGAGCAAAGAGCTTTGATGGCTGCATTCGTTTTGATTCATGAGTTTCCAGCTAATGATGCTTTTTCAATTCCAAGTGATTTTGAACAAGACATTAAAAAGGAAGAAGAGAGTTCTGTTGAAATTGGATCAACAGACCTTCAGCAATTTATTGCTTCAAATATAGGTAAAATTGAAACCTTATATCAAACTTCGGATGCTGATCTAGAGCAAGCTGCAGAGTGCAGAATGCGGAGAGACTTCATGCATGAGATTGGCGACAAATATAAGAAGTTTAGTCTGGATGACCTTAGAAAACATTTTAGCACTGAAAATGCTGGTTTGGTAATTTTAAAATCTGATGGTTCAGTTGAGTATGAAGAAGGTGTTAAAGAAGAGGCTTTTTTGTTTGAGTCTTGTTCGTCTGATGTAGGATCTAAATACCTATGTGTGGATTTTAGAAAGTTTGAAAGTCAAATATTTAAGAATTTCACCCTCTTTGATCACCATGACAATGGTGAAACTAGCTTGCATACCTATGAAAATGGATACATAAAAATAGCCTTTGCATTAAAAAATTTTCTAGACTACGGAAAAATTTTACAGCTTGTTAACTTGTTGCCTCAAGATAGGGACTTTGATGAAGAGCCGTTGAAGGGTGAAGAAGTGACCAAGGGCTTAGAAAGATTAATCAGGGCTTTGCCGGCATTTTAGCCCGCGCAGTATAAATCTCGGGAGCTTGCTCCCGAGCTGCGTAAGCTTATATAGATTTTAGTGTGAAATTCATCTCAAGTCAGGAAGCTTGGGATTGTTATCAACAGGCTTTTTTAAGCAATCGAAATATTTAGTTCAGGTTAGTTTTAGAGATAGCCCTTCAAACAACTTACCTAATAAATAGTGATGAGAGTGTTGCGGGGCTTTTTGGTCTGGCAAATCGATAGCTCGCCTATGTCATCAAGACCTGGAGACCATACTCAAAGGCTGCAGTTTTTTTATATGGAGTCAGGCTTTTGAAATTAATTCACTTTTTAATGAAAAAAGTTGGTTAATTGTGTTGACAGGGGGAAGGTGAGTAGCTATATACATCAACACGAGATATTTCATCTCAAACTGTTGATTGAAAAAGTTAAAAAGAGGGAACCAAATCTTTTAAGTAGAAAAAGATTTCACACTATGTGTGTACAATGCGAATAAGTATTGAAGGGCATTTGGTGGATGCCTTGGCATCAAGAGGCGATGAAGGACGTGATACACTGCGATAAGCCCTGGGGAGTTGTGAATAAACTTTGATCCGGGGATTTCCGAATGGGGAAACCCGCCGTTTTAACGGCATTTTATATTGAATACATAGATATAAAAAGCAAACCTGGCGAACTGAAACATCTAAGTAGCCAGAGGAAAGGATATCAACCGAAACTCCGTTAGTAGTGGCGAGCGAAAGCGGATCAGGCCAGTTGCTTGTTAGGTAAAACCAGAAATGTTTGGGAAAGCATGCTATAAAAAGTGAAAGCCTTGTATGGGTAAAGTGCCTAATAAGTACTCGAGTAAGACGAGACACGTGAAATCTTGTTTGAACATGGGGGGACCACCCTCCAAGCCTAAGTACTCCTTGATGACCGATAGCGAACAAGTACCGTGAGGGAAAGGTGAAAAGTACCCCTTCGAGGGGAGTGAAATAGTACCTGAAACCGGAAGTCTACAAGCAGTAGGAGCTCTATG
>DLRV01000010.1 GCA_002500565.1 Holosporaceae bacterium UBA7879 | reverse complement strand
GCTTTAAATACTACATCGTCTGCATCTTTTGTTGTAAAATTACCCACTCTTTGACCACCTTTGAATGTGAACTCTGGTACGGGTCCAAATTTATCGCTTTCATCATATCCTAAATTAAACCAGATACCCTTATCATCAAGCTTAATTGTAGGCTCCATAGTTGCACTCAAAGTAACTGTATGTACACCTTCGTTAGACTCTACACTTCTCCATAGATCAAAACGCAGCGCATTCGCAGCTTTTTCAAGTTCAGCTGGCGTCATTGCTGCTTTAAATACTACATCGTCTGCAGTTTTTGTTGTAAATGTACCCACCTTTTGACCACCTTTGAATGTGTACTCTGGCACGGGTCCAAATTTATCGCCTTCACCGTCTCCAAAATTAAAACACAAACCCTTACCATCAAGCTCAATTGTGGGCTGCATAGTTGCACCTAAAAAGATATGACAAGGCGATCTCGATACTAAATCACCCGCTTCTTCATCTGGATCCGTGGCAGTCGCTGTAAAACCTAGCGTTAATGCTAGTATAGACGTAATTGTTGTTAGCTTCATACTGTTTACCTTTTATTGTTATATTGATTATATAGGCCATTAAAAAAAATTTCAATTATTATTAAAAATTTGTTAATTTCTGCACTTCAAGAGCACTTTTAGAATGCTTCGATACTACTTTACTGAAGCCTCTACTTCCCCAATCCACCAGCGTTCAATAAAGGATACCGCCTTAACACAAAGATCAATCCTAATGAAGGCAGGGATATCAGCAAGCAGAATTCAAAATAGGTGGGCCAGTCATGCCCCAGCAATTCAACTAACTCACCAGAAATACCGGCCAGAAAAGTTGGGAGTGACCACAGCGAAGTAAAAAACGCATATTGCGTTGGAATATATTTTGGATGCGCCTCACGTGATAGATACAGTAAAAAGATCGCTGTTGTAATCCCACCGGTGATATTTTCCAGAAAAATCACGTAATACAGAAAGTCTGGGTCATACCCCCGCATAGCCTGTAAAATAAACATAATATGGGTCAAAGCATGTAACAGCCCCGCCCCCAACAGCCCTGTATAAATATTGATCCGGGTTGCGAGTGCTCCACCAATCAAGCCCCCCGCCAATGTTGGCAGCACCCCAAAAAATTTCGTAATATCGGCAATTTCAGCTTTGGTAAATCCCAGTTGAATATAAAACGGTGAGACCATAGTGTTAATAAACGCATCCCCAATACGATAGCTTAAAATAAACACCACCACGTAAATCCAGCCAGGCCGGCTAAAAAATTCCTGAAAGGGTGGCACCAAATTTTCAAAAAACTGCCGTAAAAAGTGAACTTTCTCCCCCACCTTTTGCCGTATCATTTCTGGTTCTGGATTCAGCAGCGCAGCAACAATACCCATAGAAACCAATGCCGACATCACTGTATAGGCCATCTGCCATGAATAAGAATCGGCAATCGTCAGCGTGCCAAAGGTAGCGGCAAACGATCCCAATCGATAGCCTGCCGTCAGCATCCCAATCCCTGGCCCCGCTTGGTCTTTTTTCAAAATCTCAATCCGATAAGCATCCACCACAATGTCTTGAATACTGGCAAAGATCAGCAACGAAAAAGATAGCACCCCAACATACAAAAGATTTTGACTCGGGTTTGACCAAGCAATCAAATTAAGCAGCACAATCAGGGATAGGTGCGAAAATATCAGCCAACTTCGCCGCGCCCCCAGAAAGCTCAGTAGCGGGATGGGAATAAAATTGATCAGCGGCGCCCAGTAAACCTTAAAGATATAGGGCAGTGTCACAAATGAGAAAAAGCCAACTTCCGCTGTGCTGATTCCCTCTTCCGTTAGCCAGAGCTGCAACGTCTGCACACCCAGAAAGAACATCATACCATAAGGAAATCCCAACACGGCCATGGTTAAAACCCGGCGATCGAGATAGGGTTTTACAGCAGAAATCACACGGGACATAAACGCACCCACTAGTCGGTTTTCTTAGCCTGTCTCTTACGCAAGTTTGGATCAAGATATTTTTTACGAAGGCGAATCTTGGTTGGTGTTACCTCCACCAGCTCATCATCTTCAATGTATGATAGGGCTTGCTCTAATGTCAGGCGGCGCGGTGGCGTCAAACGAATGCCCTCGTCCTTACCTGAAGCACGGACGTTGGTCAATTTCTTGCCCTTAATTGGGTTCACATCCAAATCATTATCCCGGCTGTGCTCACCAATAATCATGCCTTCGTACACATCTTCACTTGGATCGATGAATAAAATCCCCCGATCTTCCAAGTTAAACAAAGCATACGCTGTGGTTTTTCCAGGTGAATTAGAAATCAACACCCCATTGCGTCGCCCTTCAATCGGCCCTTTGTACGGCGCAAAACCACTGAAAGATTTATGCATCACACCCGTGCCGCGCGTTTGTGTCAGCAGTTCACTTCTGAACCCAATTAATCCCCGCGCTGGACATAAGAACGTCAACCGCGTTCGGTTACCATCCAGCGGTGACATGTCCTGCAGTTCACCCTTACGCAGCCCCAGGTTTTCCACCACAGCGCCGACATAATCTTCGTCCACATCGATTTTTACTTCTTCAATCGGCTCAATTTTATTGCCAGCTTCATCGGTTTGGAACAGAACCCGCGGCCGGCTCACCGACAGCTCAAACCCTTCTCGGCGCATGGTTTCTATCAAAATTCCCAGTTGCAATTCACCCCGGCCCGATACTTGGTACGCATCTTTGTTTTCGGTTTCATTGACCTGAATGGAAATATTTTTTTCTTTTTCTTGCATCAACCGATCGCGAATCATCCGTGAGGTTAGCTTCTTGCCTTCGCGCCCCACCAATGGGGAATCGTTAATGCTAAATGTCATCGCAATGGTCGGCGGGTCAATGCCTTTACTGGCCAATGGCTTTTCCACCAGTGGGTCAGCAATGGTATTGGCCACCGTTGCAACCGTCAGCCCAGTTAAAGAAACAATTTGCCCAGCTTTAGCTTCTTCGATATGCACGGGTTGAATTCCCCGCATCTCAAAGATTTTGGTAATCCGCCCTTGGTCAATTACTTTACCATTTAAATCAATGGCTCGCACCGATTTGTTCACCGTCACAGATCCATCATAAATCCGCCCGGTCAGTACCCGGCCCAGGTACGGGTTACTGTCAATGGTTGTCACCAGAAACGAAAAGGGTTTGTTTACATCACCAGTTGGACTTGGGATTTTTGTTTTGATGGTCTCCAAAATCACAGACATATCTTCGGTTTTTTTGTCCGCATCCAACGTTGCCCAGCCATTTTTAGCCGAGGCATAAATCACCGGAAAGTCCAACTGCTCATCATCGGCATTCAAGTTCATGAATAATTCCAGAACTTCATCAATCACTTCGTTAGGACGACCATCGGGGCGATCCATCTTGTTAATCACCACAATCGGTTTCAAGTTTTGCTCCAGCGCTTTGGTCAGCACAAACTTGGTTTGGGGCATCACGCCCTCAGCTGCATCCACCAACAGCAGCACTCCATCCACCATGGTCATGATCCGCTCAACCTCACCCCCAAAGTCGGCGTGACCTGGTGTATCGACAATATTGAATTGAATGCCTTGCCAATCAATCGATGTGCATTTGGCTAGAATGGTAATACCACGCTCTTTTTCCAAATCATTGGAATCAAGCAGCCGGCCCGCATCATCGTCAGAGGCACGGCTTTGTGGATTTCCTTCTTTTAACAGTTGGTCAACCAGAGTTGTTTTACCGTGGTCAACGTGGGCAATAATGGCAACATTGCGGATTTTATCAATGGACATAGTCTTTCAAACAAACGTTGCTATAGCCTTATACCAAACCATCGCCTCAGGCAAGGATTCTGTTATTTCCTAAAAACTGGTTAAAGGCATTTAATCGCAAGAGCAAGTCCCATCAAAACAATGCCCTAGATCTCCATTTTCACATGTGCACCCTAGATAATAAGAGTCCTCATCAGCACAATCACAACGACAGTCAAATAAAACCGGCACAGTTAACAAACAACAAAGAGCAAAAGTTTTTAAAATACGCATCATTCCTCCCAAAGTCTTAATTATGATTCCCCTAAGTATACAGCTCATTTAGAACTTAATAGACGATATACAAAAATATACTTCATCCAAAATTTTTGTGCAAGCTGGCTGCATTTTCTCCACTTGGCAAAGAGCAATACCTGTTGCGCTTCACTCTTGAATGCACCAAATATTGCAGAAAAATCATGAATATAGTTTATGAATTAGGGCTATTATCATCTAACCATTAAGATGTTTCGCTTATCAAGGCAACCGCCTTTCAAAATGCCCCCGTAATTTTTCGGGATACCTTCCGCATTTAAATCTTCCTAAAGTAAATTATAGAAAGAGATAAGGACGTATTATGTATCAAGTTGCCGCACCAAATCCTTTAGCAGAGCAAATGGATCACATTTTATATCACATAATGCGTGAGCCGCTGCGCAACCTTGCTTGCACCACAACACTTCTCACCGAACAACTCAAACACTCTAACAATCCAACGCTTCACGATTATACCAACGCGCTTTGCAGCAATGCTGAACGGTTATCCGGCATCATCAAAGGGATGCTAGAATTACAACACCTCGAGCAAATCTCCTTATCAAAACAGCAGATTTGTCTTAAATCAATTCTAGAGAAAGCGCAGGCTGAGCTAGCTTCGTCTCATCGGTTAGCTATTTCCTATCAGTTCACCCGTTCTCTCCCCCCTGTGCGGGGTGATGCAGCTTTGCTTAAATCAGCCTTTAAAGGAATATTACAAAACGCATATGAGTCTACAATTTCCAACCCAGCAATTGATCTCTCGATGCAAGAGGCAGAAAAGGATGTAACCCTCATATTTAAGAACCCTTGTCATAATCTTGATTCTTCGATGGTAGCTGAATTAACCAAACCTTTTACCTCCGCTAACAAGTCGCGTAATCACTTAGGCCTTGGCCTCGCCCGCGTTGACAGCATTGTTAAGCGCCACCAAGGATCATTAGAAGTAAACATCAATAAACAAAACGAATTTGTCGTAAATATCAAATTAAAAAAATAAGTATTTGAATAAAAGTTAAATATTGGTTAAGTATTTAATCAGTGAATCAACGTTCATCATGTTTCATTACTTTTGTATTGAAACATCCCCTTAAACTTGATCCGGATCAATCTTGATTCGGGTCTTTTTTTTATGGACAAGTTTACCCGCCTTTTCAAAGAAATACAGCCATCCCTTTACCCAATCATTCTGAGCGGATTTTTAATCCGCGTGAGAATCTCATTCCAATTCTACGTCATTTCGAAGGAGTGAAACGACTGTGGGAATCTCATTTCATTTCGTATAAGACCCTCACGTCGAAATTGCATTTCTCCTCAGGGTGGCTGGTAAAAAAGTGAAACCCTCACGTCACTGCGTTCCTCAGGGTGACGAATAAACAGAAACCCATCATTCTGAGGCGTTACGCAGCAACGACGTGAGAATCTCCCTTAAAGCTTACTAAATAGCAGCTGGTCTTAGCAGCTCCCTGTAACATTCTGGAAAAAGTTCCATCAACCTTTCCAGCTGATCTGCTGGTACATAGACCCTTTGCAAATTTTTAGAAAAAGAGAAGAAAAAATGCCCAACATTCGCTAATACAGGCGTATGTAAGAAAAAATCCCCAACATTCGTCAATGCAGGCACATATAGGTGCACAGTTTGTAGAGAGTCATTATAACTCAAGCAACAATCCCCAACACGCGTCAATGCAGGCGCATATAGGTGCACAGTTTGTAGAAATTTATTATAACTCAAGCAAAACTTCCCAAAACGCGTCAATACTGGCGCATATAGGTGCACAGTTTGTAGAGAGTCATTTCTATGAATGAACTGATCTCCAACATTCGTCAATACAGGCGCATATAGGTGCACAGTTTGTAGAGCGGCGTTGTCATTCAAGAAAAGTCTCCCAACACTTTTCAATGCAGGCGCATATAGGTGCACAGTTTGTAGAGCGGCGTTTCTATTCAAGCAACGATCCCCAACATTCGTCAATGCAGGCGCATATAGGTGCACAGTTTGTAGAAATTTATTCCAACTCAAGCAATCATCCCCAACACTTGTCAATACTGGCGCATATAGGTGCACAGTTTGTGGAAATATATTAAAACTCATGAACATATATCCAACATTCGTCAATGCTGGCATATATAGGTGCACAGTTTGTAGAGATTTATTATAACTCAAGAAATGATCCCCAATTATTTGGACACTCTCGTCAGCATTGGTTAGTACCAAGTTACGCAGACGGTCAGGGAGCTCTTCTCTGCTCATGGTAAACACAGGGCCCGCAGCATTAATATCCATCACAACTGTTGGGTGTGGACCCTCAGCATTTTCTGGCAATAAGCGATTGATGCGGTCTTTTAATCCAGCCAGCTGGCTGTGTTGAACAACCCAGTAATGGTCTGTATCAATCGCTTGCGTTTCGGCGGTGATTGCTTGGTAGTTTGTATCAAGAAACGTCTGCAATCCATTGTGCCCACGTGGGTTCCAAACCTGATCACGGAAAGCTTGTACCCACTCGTTTTTCTTGTCTTCAGTGGTATAGTAAACATCATAGCCCAAAAACTGATGCTGCAGTGCGGCTTTTTGCACAGACGTTAAATCTTGTGTATCCTCACCCAACGCCTGCAAAATAAGCCTGTACATGTTCTCATGCTGCAATCCCTCGATTGTCCCGGCAACATTGGCTAATCGGCTGCCACCTTTCGCTGCAAAAAACTTATAGGGGCCAAGCAGACCTTTTAAAATTTTGTCTCTATCTTGCGGGGGAATAAAAGCCAAAGCTTCACCGATTCTGCTTGCAGGCGCCTCAGAGTCAAAGAAGGCCAGTCCCATATAAGGCAATGCCTTACCCGTTGGATCTTTATGCCCACCACTCTCTTGACTCTCTTGATACAGAGCTTTCTTCAGGTGATGAATACGTGCATCACCAACCTTTCTTGCCATTTCTTTTGAAGCCCCAGCCAACCGCGCTGCTGACGTAGGATCCAGAAAGGACACGATACGATCAATAACCTCTTTTGGCCAACCCGCTAACGTTGGAGAATTTGATGCTTGCGGCGATGCCGCTGCCGCAGCGGCAGGCTCAGTCTCTTCAGCTTCATCGTTTGGGTCTACGGCCTGCACCGAGGTACTCATCATGCCAAACACCAATGCTATGCCAAGCCATAGCTGTAAAATCTTTTTCATAATCACGATCCTTATCTTGAGGATTAACCCTATTTTAACACTTCTTATAAACCATTTGGTTTGTTGTTCAAATAAGATTGACAAATTATTTTTCAAGCGCCGGTTATTAAAAAGTTAAAATGAGAGGGCAAAGCGCAGCCTTTTTCTCGTGCTCCTGATTGCAAAGAGAGAAACAACGGCAAGAATATTTTTACATCCCCATCATTCCAGTCATCGATTTACTTGATCTATACAATCCTGAGAAGTTGCATAGCAACGACGTAATAATCTCTTCTGCCTTCACTTAGACCCTCACGTCAGGACTTCGTCCCTCCTCAGGGTGACGGGTGAGCAAAAACCCAGTCATTCTGAGCGGATTTCATATCCGCGTGAGAATCTGCCTCCACTCATTCCTTGCTTGGTTGAGAAATCTTCTTTTCCATTGTCACGATCTCCCGCTCACGGGTTTCAATGGGCGTTACGGTTTCAACCGTCTTCTTAGCATCAATTCCCAGCCCTTCGAAACGGCGAGCGCTTACCATAACGCGTTGTTCAAAAGATCCCACTGTTTGGTTATAAGATTGCAAGGTTTGCCCCAAATGGCGTCCCATTTTGCTTAGATGTCCCGTTAAATCAGCCAATCGATCATAAAGAGTTTGTCCTAATTTGCTGATCTCGCGTGCATTTTCTGTCAATTTTTCTTGTCGCCAGCCATAGGCCACCGACCGCAACAGGGCAATCAGCGTTGTTGGTGTTGAGAGAATCACCTTGTTATCAGCACCCAATTCAATCAATCCTGGGTCTTGTTGCAGCGCTGCACTAAAAAACTGCTCACCAGGCAAAAACAACACAACAAATTCAGGCGATGGATCAAACTGGCTCCAGTAAGACCTTGCGCTCAGCTGCTTAATATGTTGACGAATCAAGCGGGCATGAGCTTGGTATTTCAAAGCCTTTGTTGTTGGATCATCGGTTTCCATTGCTTCAAGGTATGCACTCATAGGGGCTTTGGAATCAATGACCACTTTTTGACCACCTGGCAAATTCACAACCATATCCGGTCGCAAGGGCCCACTTTCACCTTGTCCATCTCTTTGATGAACTTGCTCCATAAAATCACAATGAGCTAGCATCCCGGCCATTTCAACCACACGCTTCAGCTGAATTTCTCCCCAACGTCCCCGCACTTGTGGCGTTTTTAATGCATGAACCAAGTTCACCGTTTCCGCCCGCAATTCCTTTTGCGCATTAAGCAAATGCTCAACCTGGCTTTTTAATCCTTCATAGGCTCCAACACGATTTTTCTCGACCTCATTCAACCGTGTGTCAATCTTATCCAAACTCTCCCGCATCGGCTTAACAAACTCAGCAATTGATTTTTGCCGTGAGCTCAAATCTTGTTGGGCGCCTTGTTGAATTTTCTCAAATGTCAATTTGGCAACTTCGATAAATTCCTGACTGTTTTTTGAAAGAGCGTGGGAAGATAAATTCTGAAAAGTTTCCTTCAAGCGCATTTCAGATTTTTCCAGCAATTGAATTTTTTCCTCAAAATTTTGCCGTTCATGTTTTTGGGCTGTTTCCAATTCAGTGATCAACTTTTGTGCGTTGATAAATTCATTCTGCAATTGTTGGAATTTTTCAATTTCCAATTTCGTCTGTTGCAACTGTTCGATCAGCAGCTGATTTTTTTGATTTAAGCTTTCAACTTGAAAGCTTAAATTTGATCGTTTTTGATTTGCGCGTAAAAGGGCACTAAAATACCCTAAAACACCCCCAAAAAGGATCAAAATCGGGGTCAAAAGTGTCAAATTCAGATCTATTTCGTGCATATTTTCTCCATTTTTTCGCCTCTTTTTGTAAAAAAAATTGGACATTTTTATTCCTGATGGCATGATCATATCATGCTTCAAGGACTTCTCGGTATCGCTGTTATCCTTATTGTTTCCAGGCTTTTCTGCGACAATAACAAACTGGTGCGCTATGGCCCAGTTCTAAAAGCTTTTTTGATTCAAGTCTTATTAGCCTTTATTATCCTTCATTTCCATGCCGTGCAAAACGTTGTGGATCACATCGGCAATGGCCTCACAGCCTTGCGCAACGCCACTTTAGCTGGCACATCCTTTGTTTTTGGCTACCTTGGCGGCAATCCGTGTCCCTTTGCCATCACACCAAAGTCCAGCACCTTTATCTTTGCTTTCCAAGCCTTGCCTTTGGTTATTGTTGTCAGCGCCCTGGCCATGCTGCTTTTCCATTGGCGTGTGTTGCCTTTTTTCGTAAAGATATTGTCTCGATTTTTTCAACCTCTTCTTGGCATTGGCGGTGCCTTGGGAACCTGCAGCGCAGCCAAGCTTTTCCTCAGTCAAACAGAAACGCCCCTACTGATTAAGCCCTATATCAACAAGCTTTCAAAAGGTGAGCTGTTCTCTCTCATGACCCTTGGCATGGCCACAACATCTGGGAGTGTGCTTGTAATCTATGCTTTGATCCTTGGCGAACATGTGCCCAATGTTATGATGCACCTTATCAGTGCCTCTTTGATTAATATTCCAGGCGCTATTGTTATTTCTCGCCTTATGGTTCCCCATGATTTAAAACCTACGGATGGAACAGCGACTCAGCCTTACGAGTTTCAAAATAGCCTTGATGCCGTTTACGAGGGGACCAGCCAAGGTCTGAACCTTTTTCTCAATATCATCGCAGCTATCATTGTGTTTATCGCTTTGATTTATCTAACAAATAGCATTCTCCAATCCATCGGTAATTTGTTTGATATTAAAATATCTCTACAAATCATCCTCGGTCTTATCTTCAAACCACTCGTTTGGCTCATGGGTGTGCCATGGGAAGAAACAACCCAGGCTGGGGCAATTCTTGGCCTTAAAACCATCATCAACGAAATGGTTGCCTTTGAAGCCTTTTCAAAAGTTCCAGCTGATGCTCTCTCGACCAATGCCCGTATCATCATGGCGTATGCCCTGTGTGGTTTTGCTAACCTAAGCAGCATTGGTATTCAAATTGCCACGCTTGGCACCATAGCCAAAGACCGTCGCTCCCAGGTTATTTCTCTTGGCTTCAGAGCTCTTATTGCCGGTACACTTGCCTCATGCCTCAGCGGTACAATTGTTGGCTTGCTCATGCTATTGTAAGTAATGGCCAAATTTCAATTAGATTCATCCTTCACACCCCAAGGTGACCAACCCCAAGCCATCGCTGGATTAACCAGCAGCTTACGTGATAACAATCGCAACCAAGTCTTACTTGGCGTCACAGGCTCTGGAAAGACATTTACCATAGCCAATGTCATTCAAGAATTGCAAAGGCCAACATTGCTTCTTGCCCCCAACAAAACCCTTGCCGCTCAGCTTTATGGTGAGATGAAAGACTTTTTCCCAAATAACTCTGTTGAGTATTTCGTTTCCTATTACGACTATTACCAACCAGAAGCGTACGTTCCCCGCACCGATACTTACATTGAAAAAGAAGCATCCATCAATGAGCAATTAGATAGGATGCGCCACGCCGCCACCCGTGCATTGCTAGAAAAGGATGATGCCATTATTGTCGCCAGTGTTTCGTGTATCTATGGCATCGGTGGTGTTGAAACCTACAGTGGCATGGTTATCCCTCTTACCAAAGGCCATGAAATCACTCCGCAAGATCTCAGCCGGAAACTTTCGGAAATTCAATACAAGCGCAATGATTACATGCTGCAACGTGGGACTTTCCGTATTAAAGGCGATACGTTTGAGATATTCCCGTCGCACTTAGATGATCGGGCCTGGCGTCTATCATTCTTCGGTGATGAAATAGAAGATATTCAAGAAATTGATCCTTTAACTGGCGAGATCATCACCAGCCTTGAGCAGGTTCGGGTTTATCCCAACAGCCATTATGTTACGCCTATGCCAACCATTCATCAGGCCATCAAACAAATTCAAGTTGACCTGCAAAAGCGCCTTGCTGAATTTGAAGAAGGTGGCAAACTTTTAGAAGCTCAGCGTCTGCGTGAACGTGTTACCTTTGATATTGAAATGCTGCAAAGCACAGGTTTCTGTTCTGGTATTGAAAACTATTCACGTTATTTAACGGGGCGCAAACCAGGGTCGGCACCGCCAACTTTATTTGAGTATCTCCCTAAAGATGGTTTATTGGTGGTGGATGAAAGCCATATCAGCATTCCGCAGCTTAGCGCTATGTATAAAGGGGATGCCTCGCGTAAAAATACGTTATCTGAACATGGCTTTCGATTGCCCGCCTGCAAGGACAACCGTCCCTTAAAATTCGAAGAATGGGATGAACTGCGCCCTCAAACCGTTTTTGTGTCAGCCACACCTGGCCCATGGGAAATGGAACAAACCCAGGGTGAATATGTTGAGCAAGTAATTCGTCCAACTGGCTTGCTAGACCCAATTTGCGAAATTCGTCCCACCAAAGATCAAGTCGATGATCTTATTGCTGAGTGTCTCAAGCGGTCAAAAAAACAAGAACGCGTTTTGGTGACAACTCTAACAAAAAAAATGGCTGAAGCTTTAACAGAATATATGTCTGAAGCCGGCCTCAAAGTGCGCTATATTCACTCTGATGTCGACACCCTCGAACGCATTGAAATTATCCGTGACCTACGCCTGGGAACGTTTGATGTCTTAATCGGCATCAACTTGTTGCGTGAAGGACTCGATATTCCCGAATGTTCTCTGGTGGCCATTCTTGATGCTGATAAAGAGGGCTATCTGCGCTCAAAAACCTCTCTCATCCAAACCATTGGCCGCGCCGCACGTAATCTATCTGGCATGGCCATTCTGTATGCTGATCGTATCACCAAGTCTATGCAAGCCGCCCTTGAAGAATCAAACCGCCGCCGCAGCAAACAAGAGGCTTTCAATAAAGAACATGGCTTTACGCCTGCTTCCATACAAAAACGTATTCAGGATATTGGTGGAAAGATCTACTCTGGCAAAGAGGCTGAACGCAAAGCCAAACAAGATAAAATTCTAACCCCAAAACAAGCTGAAAAAGAAATTGAAAAACTGCGCAAGCAAATGCTCAAAGCCGCCAGTGATCTTGACTTCGAACACGCCGCTTCTATCCGCGATCAAATCAAAGAAGTTGAGCAGAATATTTTAAAAGGATAATTTACTAACCTAAAGCTATCCAGATTTAAATGCAGATTTTTTAAGTGATTAAGAAACACATAATCTGACACATTGCGTAAACTGCCAAGGATGTCAAATAATTTGATATTTTCAGATCTTGCCTTGACTTTTACAATTTATCTTTAGACTAAGATGAGCTTGCTGATGCGTCTTTCCTTAATAGCTTTCTTTTGGCTGATATGAGAATTGTATAGGCTCTTTTTTTATTTTTACCATTTTCAGTCAACTCCAACCATTCATTATTGACTGCAGTTGGCATTGATGAAAGCGTATTTTTAACTTGTTTTCTTATCTCTTCTGTACTTGGGATAGTACCATTATTTTTACTTCTCAACTCCTCAACTATATCAGCTAATGCGTCAGTAAGTTGCCCGGAAGCACGTGGTACTGTCTCCTTTTTTGAAAGCCCACTTCTGAAAATAATTTTCTCAATAGCAATTTTGGTCTTTTTTATACCAAACTTCTCATTAATAATTTTAGTTATCTTAGCTGCAGATATTTTCTCGTTTTCTTTTTTTAACTTCCTAATTTCATCAACTATTTTTTTGTTAAGATCTTCCTTCTCTTCAGTGGGTATAACGCCTCTTCTGTTTTCGTACCAAAAAGTTATTCCTTTTTCACTTGTCGATTTAAAGCCTGGGTTTTCAACTATAAAAGCAGTAAACTCAGAAGTCGATTTCAACTCTCTTATAAAATCTGTAGACGATACCTTTCGCATATCATCATTCTCTTTCTCAAGTGAGAGATATAAATGTTCATAAATTCTTTGAAGGTTTTTGTATTTCTCATCAAGTTCTCTTCGATTGCTCTTGTACCAGTCTGTATTAGAAATATATTGCTCATATCTTTTTTCTAATTGCTGTATCTTCGATACTTTTTCAGCTTGCATACGCTCTAACAGTATTGGATTTTTTTCTTTTTCTAATTCACGAAAAACTTCTTTTAGTGTTGGGTATTTCCCCTCTTTTTGTGCCAGTCTTAGTCTAAACTCAATAAGCTCAAACAAAGGTCTCCTTGCTTCTCTTAACGCTTCCGTCTTTTGTGATTTTGATAAAAAATATAATTTTTTAGTTTTCCCATCGACATACTTTTGAATAATATCCTGAAGGCGTGTTTTCAAAATTGTATCCGATATTTTCTCAAAAACATCTAGATTTATAGGAAACTTTCCTGGATTTGCCCGCATTTTTTTTGCAACCTCATCTTTAAGCTGAGCACTACTAACTCTTTTAATGCCACCATCTGTACAAGCCATTTCTTTTAAAATCCCGGCAATTATTTCTCCAATTTCAGAAGATTTGCCATGTTTAATAAGTTGATCGTTAAAACCTTCTGGCAAAACTCTTCTTCCTTTTACTTTTTTGGCTTGCGGTGGTGATCCCCTCTCTTCTTCATCTGCTTCATCATCAGAACTTTCAAGCGCGATTCTGCGCTGATTCGCTCTTCTTTTTGACGGCTTTATTTCTTCATCCTCAGAGTCATCGTCGCTTTCAACGGCAGCTGCTG
This sequence comes from Holosporaceae bacterium UBA7879, assembly GCA_002500565.1. Classification (GTDB taxonomy): domain Bacteria; phylum Pseudomonadota; class Alphaproteobacteria; order UBA7879; family UBA7879; genus UBA7879. The sequence goes on along the minus strand of DLRV01000010.1, from coordinate 27,998 downwards.
CACCTGTCACACTAATGCTGGGAGAGGCAACAGGAATTGTAACAGATGAAGCGCTATCTTCCCCAGAACTCATCACATCCTCATCTGCTGAATGTTGTTCAACCTGCATTTCATGATCATCTTCATCATCTAATCTAGAAGCTTCACCTAAAATGGCACCTCCGCCTTGATTATCTGGATCACTACCTGTATCACTATCAGAGTCAGTATCATTTCCCTGAATACCTCCAAGATCCGGATTTTCAGGACTATTAGGGGGATTCTGTCCCTCTTCTTCAACGTCCATTCCCTCTGGGTGTTGCGCATTTAAAGCAGCATGATAATTTGCCGCAGCTTCTCTAAGAAGATTCATGCGGTCATTAGACTCATCTTTTCTCAGTCTTGCGCTAACACCGTCTCTGTGCGCATCTGGAGGAAGAATAGGAATAATATCCGGTTCTTCCGTTTCCTCCTCACCTTCCACCCCAACTACAGTCGTTTCATGTTCAGCCTCTTCACTTTCAACCTGTGCTTGCTGTTGAGCAGCGTGTGCTGCCTGTTCAATATTGGTCGCAATAAGATCAAATAAAAAGTGTTGTTGCGGCTCTGCGTGATCAACTTGTAAAAAACGATTATACTCTTCTATAAAAGCAACTTTTGCCCCTTCTTCTGTGTCAACACCCTCAGGACGAAAGCCCTCTTTAATCAGAAGAGCTTTTAGTAGATAAATAACTTTTGAGGTTGTAAAACGCTCCTCATGCAAGAGCTTAGCCATTTGCCATGCATTTGCTTTTTCTTCATATGTAGCTGGAACATCAAAATGACGCATTTCAATAACACTATAAAGATACAAGTGCATCAAGCGGGCTAAATGATCTTTTTCTGCACTGTCAATACCGTGGCCATTTCTATAATAATTGATCTCCTCCCATGCTGCTCTGCGCAGACCTATCACATATCCATTAAATCCATCATTAAATAGCGGATGTTGATTATCTGGATTTCGCGGAAAGAAATTTACAGTGAGCAGCATATGTTTAAGGTTAATGATGGCAGCGCTGCGTTTGTAATGCTTTTCCTTTAGTTGTTGAGGTGAAAAATCCCCCTGCATGTATGCAGGGCGAAGACGTTTTAGTACTAAAGAGCTAACGGCTTGGCAAGGAGCAGCTAGTTTAAGGGGCTCTGGAATACCTTCAAGAAGCTGTTGGTGTTTAGGATTTACATCCATTTTCTTTAGAAACTCTCGAAATTCCCTCTCTCCGGTATCAGCATGAGAAAAAATATTTTTAAATCGATTAGGGGTCGTAATTCTAAGTATTAAAGGCATCTCATCAGCCTTTAAAATAGAGGGGACCGCCTGAAGCGGCAAACTCAAGAAAACACAAAAATAAAGAAACAAACGACGCATAAATTTACTTTTTTTATTTTTCATATAAGTAGTTAAATCGCCCTTTTCAAGGGGTAAGTAAATATTATTATCTCATATTTTTAACCCAAAAAATCAAAGAAGTAAATATTTTGTTAACGAATGTATAAGTTCACAGTTTCTCTTCATACTCCTGAAACTCTAAGGCTTCTTGAACTTTGCCGATCACACGCTGATAATAAATCCAAAAAAATCAATGCGCTGCTTCTTTCCTCTGAATTTTTCTAATCTCGTGAAGGTTGAACTAATATTCATATAAGAATTTTTCGTAATTTTACACTAAATAAAGATAATTTTTTCTATGAAGTAATAAAGAATCATGCCATGTTCATTTTATAGCATAAAGTAGATCTGAATTGATAAAACCATGAAAAAATCTATACTTTTACACAGTGTTTTTAGCATAATCACAACACTCCCATTGCTGGCAGCTCCTCCATCTTCAGCTCCTCTTGAAGAAGCAAAGGAAGAAGAAATACATGCACAAGTAGGCCACTTACCTGCTAAACGCGCCAAAAGGTCAGAATCTAAAAGTAACGAGCACTCTGCAGCTGGTCCCGCCGCAGCTTCAGCATCACCTACACACAGCTATTCACAAAAGCTTTTATTTGATGCATTTGAAAAGTTAGATCTGAATAATTTTTATGGCAAGTCAAAAGCACCAGAAGAAAGCTTATCCCAAGCTTGTATACTAACAGAAGGGCCTAAAGCACAAGCTACCGAAAGTGGCAGTTTCTCAACAAGGTTTGATGAGGGGCTTAAAATTGGTCATAAAGCAAAATCTGCACTTGAGATTTTAAAAAAAGATTTAGGCATACAAGCTGAAAGTGAGACCATAGAAGAACTATGTTTGTTTATTCAAGAGAAGAACGCGAACTGGTTCAAAAGGATTACTAAATATAAAAACATAGCTAATCTAAGAATTTACTGTCGCAACGACATATATTTGCTAAAAGAAATTGTTAAAGCGGCCTTGATAAAAACCGCAAGCACTGCAGCTTAAAAACCATCTGACCCAGACCAGACAATGGGCTCGAACATATTATACTAGTTATCTGGTACAGCCCCTTACTAAATTTTATTGAATTATTTCTGTTATGATCATTTTCATGCCTTATCTAATGAAGAAATGCGCAAGACATCACTTAAATTGCTTACAGTTAATCAATAAAGCCTGATATTTTCGCAACTCAAAAAATTGGAGCCCAGCCTAAGCTGAGCTCCAGTCTAACAGGGAGGCTTCACGTCTGGGAGACGTATGAGGTCCAGAGTAAACTTGACCTCACTTCCGGGTGTTGCACCCAGAACTTAGATCCGCTAAAAGCGGAAATTTCGTAAAACTTATTGCCAATATACACAAAAATTCATTTATTCAAAGCCTTTTTTTAAATGATCACACACATAGTTAAAAATATTAACTAGAATCAACTGTCAGCTTTAAATTTATATGAGTTTTTTTGCGAATTAGGGTATTATGAATCTAAAGAACAGGAAGGCTTTATGAAAAAAAACATATCTCTAATTATAATTTGTTTGACTTATTTGATCAGCTTTCAGTTGCTTCATGCAATCAGCCCAAAAAAGGTAGATAACCCTTCTAAAATTAGGCCTTCTCCTATTGAGAACGAAAAATGGGAAGCAGCTGTAAAAAAAATATTTGAAGACAAAGGCGCTTGCTTAAGACCCTCAACTTTGTATTTTAAGCTAAAAAAAGTACTAGAAACCGATAAATCCCAACTAATCAATTTAACAAATATGTTGTCACATAAGGATACTGGCAACCCGGTTCTTCCCCCAAAACACAGTATTGGCCTTGAGGAGGACATTGAATCCTTTCAAGTATTTATGAACCAAGCAACTGGCCATAAATACCTTGTATTCGCACCAGTCAATGACATCACCTCAACTGATCATGCCTCGAAAATTAAGAGCACCCTGGCTGGAAACTATCCAATTAACACAGCGCTAAAAGATTTTCAAAAATTCGTTAACGAAATTGATTTAAGAAAATATACAGCTTTAATTCCAATGACTTTATTCAGGAGAAAACATTGGATACTTCTTCAAATCACTAAAAGCAGCGTATCTTCAAAACATGTTAAGATAACCCTTATTGATTCTAAGGGCAGGCAAGCGTCAGCTTTTTCTACAACACACATTCAAACAGTCTTAGAAAAATATTTCCCAGAATCTGATATAAGGCATCTTTATTTAGGCCATCAAGGTTTATTCAATGATAAGGATTGTGGATTTTATGCCATTGCCTATACACTTTATCTATTGTATGGCTTTCCCACAAAAGATTTGAAAATGGTTGATTTCAGTGAACTAATCTAATTAAAGTCGATTTTGATTAAAAAGGTTTGACCTTTTTAATTAGTTTCATTAAATATCTAATCGTTATTGGAGTTTTAAAATGGCTAAAAGTAAGAAAACAGATCTGTTTAAATTGGAAAGCACTGCTGGTACAGGCTACTTTTATGTGCGCAAAAAAAACCCAAAACAAATGACAGAAAAGCTTGAGCTCATGAAATATGACCCCCGCGTTCGTAAACGCGTTCTTTTTAAAGAAACAAAGCTTAAAAAAGGTAGCTCTTAACCTCTTGCCAAGGCTTTCAAGAAGAGCTTAAAAAAAATAAATCAATCAAATCAGCAACTTCCGTTAACCACAATCAATTTAGCTGAAAGTGCTGAATATTTTCTATGATGCGCTCATCATAACTTTTGTTATTATTAATTATCATTAAATATTAAACTTAAAAAGTTAGGAGTATCTTATGGCTTTTGGCAACAGAATCTCATCTCTAAAAAACAAGCACGAATTCATTGAGCATTCAATCCAACACGAAATGTCGCGAATAAAGCCTGATACAATTTTAATTCATGATCTTAAAGTTAGAAAATTGCGCATCAAAGAAGAACTGATGAAACTTGGAATCAAATAAGACTGTTATCATCACATGATATATCCCTATCAAGGACGCTCCAAAAAGGCGACCACCTCAATATGATAGCTTCCATAAAACTGATCAACAGGGAAAATTTTCTTTAGCAAGAAACCATCAGACAGCATTTTACAATCTCTTGCAAGCGTTTCTGGGTTACATGAAATATATACAAGTGATTTGATTTTACTCTTAGAAATCTCAATAAGCTGTATTTTACTAACGCCTACTCTTGGTGGATTTAAAATGGCAACTTGATATTCATTAAGCTCGTTTTCTTTCAGTGGAGAAGCAACTAGGTCTCTAGCATAAACCTTTGCATTATTAGCTTTTGTGCCAAGAGCAGATTTCAATGATTTAACAGCCTGTTCATTAACCTCAAAACCATGCACAGTGTAGTAAGGAGTTAATGGAATCAAAAAAGTTCCCAATCCACAATATAAGTCGACAATCTTTTTTATATTTCCAACTTCACTACACAGAGATTTAACTATTTCTTGCATAGCTTTTTCAGATTGCTTACTCGCTTGTAAAAATGCCTGAGGAGGAACATTAACCTTTAAACCATCCAAAATTATATAGGGGCTCTCAAAAATAAACTCCTCATCATCAAACATAAAGCGGGCAATATGGTGTTTACCCATGAAATTTTTTACTTCAGCTTGCTCCAGGAAAAAGCATCCAGGAGAGTCAGAAGAAGCAGAAATATCCAAACCGTTTTCTACCAGCAATACGGTAATTGTAGCTTTAAAACTTTCTGGCACCAGATTCACAAGAAATGTTTTTAATGGAGTTAAAAGATTTGAAACTTTTTGATCAGCTACATAACAATCGTTTAGATCAATCACTTTATGTGAATTATATTTTCTTAAACCAATCTTTACTGAGTTTTTTGTTTTTATAAACTCAAACCTAAAGCGTCTTCTGGTCTGACGCCCATAAATTTCAACAGGCCTGACTTCTGGACACTCTAAATTTTCATCTTTCAAGTAATTCACAATTTTTTGGCGTTTAAAACCTTTTTGCAGCTGGTCTGACATGTGCAAAGTCTGGCATCCACCACAAGATCCGAAATAACTACATGGGCTCTCTTGACGCCCCTGAGAAGCCTTTAATAGTTCAACAATCTGGAAATTCTTTTTATTTTTAGTGACACATTTTTCAATCAACACCTTTTCACCTGGCAGAGCATTGAAAACTTCTGCTTCACATGATTTTTTACTCTCTTCTATATAAGAAAAAATCCCAAATCCTTTTGATGAAAGTGAGCTAATTACAGCTCTAAAAGTCCGACATATAGTCATATGTTTCTAAATTAAAGAGTAGCTCTTTAGTAAATGATATTAAAAACGTGTTAATCCAGCCATTTTAAAGAGTATACGGTTAGGCTTTTTGTTAAACCTGTAATTATCAATATTGTTACCAGCCATATTCATTGCATAGGCCGCCTCAAGGCGCAAGAATGAAGAGCTTAAAATAGGAATTTCAACACCTGCCCCTGGCGCAAAATATGTCGCACTAAAGCTTTTCTTATCGCCCGCAACTTTTAATTTGTATTTAGTCCAACCAAATCCAATCTTCAAATAAGGAATGATTTTGTTTTTATCGGCATAACCAACTCTAAAATTTAATCCCACATCTACATTACTAGCCATTTTTCCATAGGATTTCTTTGTTGCAAGAACAGATCCATAGTTTACGTCCAACTCCCCCGATAAATAGGACTTACGTACCTTTTTACCACCACCAATAATAAACGACCCATAGGCACCACTACCGCCTAGTTCATTTGAATCAACTTCAGTATTTAAATGTGCTGCTGTCATTCCAAATCCAATGTAGCCGCCATTCAAAGGGTTTGAATCCTTTTTATTTTCATTCTTTGAGTCATCTTTAGGCTGTCCAAGGCTTTCAAGCGGCTTAACACTTGCTATAGGGCGTGCAAGAACATCCAAACATAAACACATAACAAAAAGAGGTACTAAAAATTTCACCCAGATTCTCCGCTAGATAATAATAATCTATCATAAACCTTTAACAATCGACAACATTCTTTAATCAAACATGAACTGTCAACTGACAAAACAAAAAAGCCAAGGAATTACCTTGGCTTTAAGGAAGTAAAAGCTTATGAAAACAAGCTAATTATAATTTTTTAATGGTATAAGGTTCGTAAATCAGCTCTAAAACAAGCTTGAGAAAACCATCAAATGCATGCTATGACACAAGAAAAATGATGTCAACATCGAATAAAAAAATTTAAAATGAAATTTTAGTTTTTCTTTGTTTTCTTGAAAAAATAATATTAATTAAACTTCTTACAAAACATAAGAATATGCAAGATTTTAAAATCCACAAAATCCATATTTTATACAAATAGTTGATTTACTTACAAAAATTGTTCATTTTTAAAAAAACCACTGAAATAATTAGTTTATTATGTCAAAAGATTTTTGCATCAGCACAACAGAAGCTCAAGCCGTGAGCGCCATCAGAGATACGATGAACATCTCAGCCGCAGCAAAACTTTTAGGCATTCCCAAAACGACACTATCTTCAACGCTCTCAAAAATCGAAAAAAAGCTTCAAAATACAATTTTTATCCGCAAACAAGGATCAGGTGAAGTAAGAGTAACGGAGTTTGGCGCAGAGGTTATCCCTAAACTTGAAAAAATCATTTGGATCACAGAGAGCTTCAAGCCAACAAAAGAGGTTGCAAAGAAGGTTTATAATGCTGGAAAGATAAATATCATTTCAACACAAACCTTCTTAGAGAGCTTCATCGCCCCCTATTTAAAAGAGTTTATTGACGAAAACCCCGATATAAAAATTTCACTCCATCAAAAAGACAGTGATTATTATTATCAGCCAAAGTCAAATGACATTTTTATTGGATGTTGGGAATATAATACCGAAAACTATCATTACATTCCTTATCATGATTTTTGTCAAAAACTCTGGGCATCTAAGAGCTATCTTGAGACAAATGGCTCCATTGATAGTATCGATGATCTTATAAATCACCGCCTATTGATTGTTCAAACCTCAATGAGCCAAGAGCATTATTCAGGAAATGACTTTATTGTTCGCCGCCTAGGAATGCCACTTTCTTCACAAAACATCATATATGTGAGAACGGGGTTAAGAATCGTTGATGTTCTTGCTGAAAAAGGTGTTGGTATTATTGCTGCCTCAGAGGAAACAACGCTACTAAACAATCTTAAAGTTGAACCTATTTTAGACACCATACATGGTGAATATGTCTCTTTTTATGTAAAAGTTGAGAAAAAGTTCATAGAAACACCTTTAGCAAAATATGTTGTTGATTGGATTTTTTCTTGTCGAGACAAAGCTCTTAAAAGCATAGGAAAAGACCCAAAAACTGACTACAAACCTTACCGCCCAGAAAAAGATTAGTTCCTAGATTTTAACTACTAAGGCAATCAATGAAAGTGCTTAACTCTGTTTTAATTTGGCCACTATTAGAACTTAAATCATTCAAAAGCTTCTTTCCGTTTTGGCAAAAACCACTGATAGCCTGAGATATTCTTTTATCCACCTTAGAATCCTTCAAGACACCTAAAGTTATTTTATAATCTTCTTCAGTCCTGATTTCTTTTTTGAAAACAGTTTGCCAAAAATTTCTAACCTGTGCCGAACCATCTTCGTAACTAAGGATGACAGGCAATGTTATTTTGCCTTCATAAAAATCATCTCCAAAATTTTTGCCAATATTTTTTGCCTCAAAACCATAATCGATTAAGTCATCTTTTATCTGAAATATTTGGCCTACTATAGCCCCAACCTGTACGATGATATCTCTATCTTGAGGAGTCGCTTCACTTATCAAACAACCAATTTCACAGGCAGCTTGAAAAAGACTAGCCGTTTTAGATTCATTTATTTTGAAATACTCTTCCAGACTAAGTGACAAATCCCCCAACAAGGAAAGTTGTTTAATTTCACCTGTTGTTATTTTTTCAGTCGCTTTTGATAAAACATCTAATGTCTGTGGATAATCAGAAGAAATAACAACTTCAAAACTTTTACTGAAAAGATAGTCGCCCATCAATATGGCTAGCTTATTATTCCATTGGCTATTGACTGTTTTAAGACCTCTTCTTTGCAAGCTCTCGTCAATAACATCATCATGTAATAGCGAAGCTGTGTGAAGCATTTCCAGAGCTGCAGCAAGGGAAATTTTTTGCCCTTGATCAGAAGCTCTCTGAGAGTTTTGAGCACAAATAAGCAAAAGCAAAGGGCGCAGTCTTTTACCTTTTTGGGCAAAAATATGTGCGCTCATTTCATTAATAAGGTGAATATCTTGTGTAGAGGCCCGTTTAATAAATTGATCTATTTCTTCAAGTTGATTCTTATAAGAATCTCTAAGACAACTAAAATCAAAAGGTTTAGATATTTGTATTTTTCTCCCAGAAGATATAGGCTTCATTTTTCTATTAAGTGAGTTTAGCTTACATTAGATCATATACATGCAACAAAACAATAAAAATGAACCTTAATAAAGAAAATTACACAATTGATGAATTTCTTGGTGGTCTGTTTAAACTTAAACAGCCTAAAAAGGGTTTTAGAGCAGGAACTGACAGTATATTGTTAGCTGCTTCAATCCACCTAAAAAAAGAACATTCTCTAATTGAGTTGGGGTGTGGCGTCGGCGCAGTTTTGTTATCTTTGAATCATCGCTTCCCAAATAACACCCTAAGTGGCATTGAATTTGACAACGTAAGCTACAGTTATGCCTTAGAAAACCTAAGAAAACTTAGAGAAACGATAGAAATTTTGAACGCTGATATTACAGAAATATCTAAGAAGTCAACCTATAAATCATTCCAACAAAGGTTTGATCAAGCCGTGATGAATCCCCCTTTTTTTCAAAATAGTCACAAAAAACAACAATCTGTCAGCCGAGAAAATGCACGCTCATTTTCCAATCAATCTCATGAGCTAGCTTTATGGTTTAAAGCGGCTAACTTTCTATTACGCGACCAAGGTCTTTTAACGATTGTATATTCAACAGCTTCACTTTCATCTGTCATAACCATTGCTGAAACGGCTCATTTTGGAGGGTTTAAGCTTTTTCCTATTTGGTCAAAACCTGGAAATAACTCAAAAAGAATTATTATTCAGATGCAAAAAAATTCAAAAAAGCCCACAGTTCTTAAACCCGGACTTATTCTCTATAATGCAGACAACACACATACACCTGAAGCAATCAGCATTCTGAATAATGGCAATCAGCTAAACATTAATGATTAAATTAAGGCTCTTTATTACTCAAGGTCAAACCACTGTAAATTTGGTTCTTAATTTTATTTTGGTCCACATGTTGTTTAGAGGGAATACCATACTCCAAGAAAGCACTTAGCCCCCACTTCATCAAGCCTCTAATCCCAACACCCATTCCAGAAAGCGTATCTGTTCTTTCCACTTGCGGTTTAAGCCCACGATTCCAAACTTTGCCTGTTTCAAGATAAGAATAAAATGTCATCTTCTTCAAAAACTCATCTACAGAAATCCCATACCTTATTTCAACCTTCCCCTGAACACCTGAATCCCCTACCAAAATCCCAATTGGATTTGCAAACGAGAAAGGCGCGCCACCATAAAAAAACCGCTCCATGAGCAAGGGTTTATTCAAAGCATATTGACCACGCATTGACCCTACAACCGCCCATGTATCATCAATATTATATATATGACGTGCAGATGCCGTTAATTTTCTAAAGGCTAAAGCACCTCTTTGATCAGTTCCCCTTTGGTATGAATGATCACCTTTTAACCCATGGTGATACCCTGTATCTATTATCGTATCTCCATACTTTTGATTAGCCATCTCAAAATGGCTCATCAATCTAAAAGCAAGGTTTTTCTGTTGAATATCTCTTTGCAAGCCTTGGTTAGAAATAGTTCTCTCAGAAAAGTTTTTACGATCGATGACAAAACGTACATTTCCTTGAACATTATGCTTTAAAGATAATCCTTGCTCAAAACCACCACCGTAAGTTTTTAATCGACCCCTGGCCAGAGCAAGCCCTTGAGAACGCAAATCAGGTTGATCCCGAAGCAAGTCGGCAAACATAAAAAATTTTGTGCCAATTTTATTGATTGGAACAGAAAATTCACTTCCATAATGCATTAAATGATTAAATTTATGGGTTGGATAAACAGCCCCAAATACTTTTAACTGATCTTCTATTCCAAACAATGAATTAAATTGAACGTCGCCTCTGGCAACCCAATTTCCCAAACTTTCTGGCATGGTATTGGCAACACCAACTTTATGCGTTATCCCTTGCTTTGAAACAATAGCTATGAGTTCCCCACCAGTTCTTCCATCTTCGTGGATATCCTTTAAAGTAAATGATATCGAAAGTCCTGCTTTTTGGCGAACCGTAGCAATAATTGGTTCCAAGTCACGTATATTGAAAGGACTTTTTTTCTTTAGATCATTAATCTGTTTTTTAATATCCTCATGACTAGGCATATTAATCCAGCGAAATGACGTTTTAATGATCGATTGCTCAACTGCTTTTAAGCGAATAGTTCCGTGTTTAAGAGGTTGAAAAGGTACGTAGACAGAACAAAAAATATACCCTTTTTTATGATAAAGTTCAGTCAGCTTCTGTGCAAGGGTCTCAAGATCAGCTGTTGTAATTTCCTGACCAATCATTTTTTCAGCCAGCTCTAAAACGTTTTCGTCTGTAAAAATAGAACTCCCTTCAATTGTTATTGAATAAAGCGTTAGAGATTTAGACTGACCAGTAAACAAATCAACAGAGTTATTAATTTTAATATCAGAAGTGTCATATATGTTAGCAGGTTGACTTAACATTAATGACTGTCTAACAGCTACGGGGCTTGGCCTAAAATTAAGACTTTGCGCAGGCAACCAGCAAAACATAGATATTAATAAAAAAAACTTTTTAAACATGAAAAGCTCCCTAAGCAATCTTAAAGATACGTGAAGTTTACAGCTTAGAGCAAGGATTAATGGTAACAAAAAAACAAAACAATCTTAGTCTTGTTCGTGCTTTTTCTTCAAATTAGTAATTAATTTTGTAAAATCCTCAACACTTGAAAAGTCTTTATAAACAGAGGCAAATCGAATATACGCAACTTCATCTAGCTCTCTAAGAGAGCTCAAAACATAAGCACCAATGGTTTCAGTGGTTATTTCTGATTCACCATACGTTTCAATTTTTCTAATAATTGCATTGACTACACGTTCTATTTGGTCTGTTTTCATGTGTCTTTTACGGACAGCTGTCTGAATTGAACGCGCAAGCTTTTCGCGGTCAAAACTTTCTCGATCGCCGCTATTTTTTACAACTGTTACAGGGCATAATTGAACCCGTTCCAGCGTTGTAAAGCGTGATCCACACTCAACGCACGACCGACGGCGACGAATGATAGTGTCCTCATCGTTTGGACGAGAGTCTTTTACTTGCGTGTCTTTAGAACCACAAAATGGACAGATCATTGTTCAGAGTAAAATGGAAAGGTTTTGGCTACATTAAGAACAGCTTCTTCACACTCAGCCTTATAGGCATCTGTCAAATGCTTATGATGCGTCAGTTTATCAATCACATTAGCAATTAAAGCAGCAATTTTTTCCATCTCCAACTCACCCATTCCACGCGTCGTCACTGAAGGCGTTCCAAGTCTTAACCCAGAGGTAATCATCGGTGGCTGGGGATCATAAGGAATTGTGTTTTTGTTAACAATAATACCAACACTCTCAAGTGCCTTTTCAGCTTCTGCACCCGTTACATCATTCTTGCGTAAATCGATCATGAGAAGATGATTATCCGTGCCACCTGTAACAAGATCAAGACCTTTATCTAACAAGTTCTCTGCTAGGCATGATGCATTTGATACAACTTTTTTAATGTATTGTTTATAGTCATCTTGCAAAGCGAGCCCAAAAGCAACTGCTTTGCCTGCAATTACATGCATTAGTGGCCCACCCTGAATTCCCGGAAACGTGCACGAATTTATTTTTTTGAATAGATCTTTATTGTTACTCAGAATAATACCTCCGCGCGGGCCACGAAGAGTTTTGTGTGTTGTACTTGTAACCACATCAGCATAAGGCAATGGGCTTTGATGAACATCCGCTGCAACCAATCCAGCAATATGGGCCATATCTGCCAATAAAAATGCGCCTACTTCATCAGCAATCTCTCTAAATTTTTTATAATCAAGCGGCCTTGAGTAAGCCGAAAAACCAGCAATAATAAGCTTTGGCTTCTCTTTTCGTGCAATTTCAGCCACTTCGTTGTAATCAATCAGGTTTGTTTCACGCGAGACACCATACGTACAAACCTCAAACCATTTTCCTGACATATTGAGAGGATGGCCATGGGTCAAATGCCCTCCAGCAACTAGATCCATTCCCATGATCTTGTCCCCTGGTTTCAAAAGAGCCAAAAAAACAGATTGGTTAGCCTGAGAGCCAGAATGAGGTTGAACATTGGCAAAATCACAAGAAAATAATTTTTGCGCTCTATCAATGGCTAATCGCTCAACATCATCGACAAACTCACACCCCCCATAATATCTACGCCCTGGGTATCCTTCTGCGTATTTATTCGTCAGAACAGATCCTTGAGCTTCCATGACAGCTTTAGAGGTTAGATTTTCAGAGGCAATTAAATCAATATGTTTGCTTTGTCTTAAAAATTCTTGGTCAATTAAGCCCTCAATTTCAGGATCAGTTATTTTTAAATCTTCACTAAACAATTTCATTCTATTTCCTCAATTAATGATATTCGTCTCAAGTGTCGACCACCTTCAAACTCTGTATTTAAAAAAATTTTTACAATCTCTAACGCTAAATCCACAGAAATGATCTTACCTGGCAAAATAAGCACATTAGCATTATTATGCTTTCTACTCATGATAGCAAAATCTCTACTTGAACACAAAGCAGCGCGAACACCTCTGTAGCGGTTTGCTGCAATAGACATCCCTATCCCCGTCCCACAGATTAAAATACCAAAATTAATCTCGTTCTTTTGAATTGCATGAGCAACTTTCTGCGCATAAAGGGGATAGTCTGTAGAGTCAGCGTTATAGGCCCCATAATCTATCCATGATATATTTTGCAAATCATTCTGCAAAGTTGACTTCATATCGAACCCAGCATGGTCACTTGCTATACCAATTTTATTTTTTTGCTTCGTCATTTTTTCATTGCTTCAAAACACCATAGTCATGAGCTAAAGATACGATCGTTTCAATAGCTAAGGACTCAGGACGAGATGTTGGATCGACTCCATGATCAGTCAAAAAAATCTCCGGGTTTTCAATTTTACTCTTTAAAATTGACTTCATCATTTTCCTACGTTGATGAAAAATAAGCTGAGTGAATTTCTCTACTTTTTCAAACGCATCAGGTGGAATATTGAGATCTTTTCGTTTTAAGTGAACAACACTGGATTTAACCCGTGGCTGCGGCCTAAAAGAACTTGAGCCAACATCAAAGAGATCCTTGCAGTTATACAGCCACTGGGGAAGGATAGATAAACGGCCATATATTTTTGAATCTGGCTTTGCAACAATGCGCTTTGCCACCTCTTTTTGAACCATCAATACCATCTCATTAATATGAGCAGACTTTATCAAGTTTAAAATAATCGGCGTGCTAATGTTATAAGGTAAGTTACTGATTAACTTGTAGGGCTTATCGATTAATTTTTGCCAATCAACTGTCAATGCATCAGCTTGTATTATTTCGAGCTTATTAGAAACATGACCAAAAACATTTTCAAGATGCTCACAAAATCTTGGATCCTTTTCAACCACAATAACTTTTTGTGCATCTTGCTGAATCAAAAGATGCGTCAAAGCTCCGAGGCCAGGCCCAACTTCAACTATGACATCATCACATGTATAATTCATAGACTGAACGATATTTCTTTGATGGTTGGGGTCGATCAAAAAATTTTGGCCAAGAGACTTTTTTGCCTCAAACTGACGGATCCAGGAATAATCGAAAGCAACCATTCACCTAAATACGCACATCTACAAATGACCTTCTGCGCAGACCAGTTAATCTTTTAGAGGAAAGCTCGTTAAACTTTTTTTGTTCAAGCCCTTCACGCACAACTTTCTTCTTCTCTTGCAGATCTTCATTCTTATTTTGTTCATGCTTTTCACAAACCATAAAGAAAAGAACCGATCGTTCTTCAATAGGCAGTGCCGGAGATACAACACCCACTTCTAAATCAGTCAAAACTTTATCCAGTCCACCACTAAGCTGTTCTGGATTAATGTTTTGGTGGTAATGGAGCACAGCGCCTTCAATTTTCTCAGCCGCTTTTTCAAAAGCCTTACAAGATTTCACATTTGCTAAGATCGACTCTAATTTTTGTATCTCTTCTTCTTTTTGTTGGCTAGACATCATCAATGGGAAAGGAACCTCCATTTGACGAACGCTGAGCTTTTGCCGCGCATCCTCTGGTGATTGCTTTGCTCTAACAAGAATCAGATGAACTGCTCCATCATAATGAATAGGTTGCGTCACAGCTCCAATTGGTGTTTGCTTAACCACCGAACGAATTTCAGCTGGGAGCTGCTCTTCCTCAACCCAATCAATATCCCCTCCGCGTAAAGCCGATGGATTTTGAGAAAAGTCATTTGCTAGCTGGCCAAAACTTTGACCACTTTGCAACAGTGTAACAATTTCCTGCGCCTTGTTCTCAATAGCAACAGACTCAATAGAAGACTCATAAGGCAAAACAATCTCAGCAAGAAGATAACGCACACGATTAGGGTTTTGTTTCAAACGAGCCATTTGATCAATTTCCTGATCACTCAACTCAACAGAGCTAGCAAGATAGCCAACAAGTTTTTGCCATGCTATTCCAGCACGCAATTGTCGCATCAAACTTTCCTTCGGAATTTGATTTTCTTCTAATTTCTTTAAAAGCTCTCCTGGCTGTAAATTGTTTTGTTTCTCAATGAATTGAAGTTGACGGTTAATTTCATCTTCTTGTGCAAAAATTTCATACAGCGCTGTTTCTTCAAGCTGTAACTGCTCATCAATCATTTGCTTCAACGCTTTTCTTTTCAAAGCTTCCATTTGATTTGCATCAGGTTGTTGTGGAACACTCATCAAAATAAGCTTTAACCTGTCATCAAGGTCTTTAGTTGTGATTATTGTTTTATTAACAACTGCTGCTATACCGGTAGAGGCTTCAGTCAAAACAGGAAAAATAACCGTGATTAAGAAACTAATGTTTAAAAGTGCTTTTTTTAATTTGGACATTTCGGATTTATCGTCTAAAAATTGTTATCAACACTATTGTCACAGATCCTGAAATTGTCAATTGGAAAGCTATTAAATCAGATGTGCAATTAAGTAGATTTTATGCCTAGAACCCTCAACAAATACCTTACATCAAAAATCTTTCTCACAACGATGTCCCTAAGCGTTGTCTTAATTGCTGCTATTTGGATATTACAATCACTAAAGTTTGTTGAATTAGTTCTTAGCACAAAAGCATCTATTAAAATGTTTTTCAAAATTTCTTTTTTAACCCTTCCTGATTTGTTCTCTCTTATCATCCCCGTATCTGTTTTTATTGCAACAGTCGTTGCGCTAAATAGAATGATTAACGATCGCACATATAGCGTAATGCAAAGCGCTGGCCTGTCACGTTTCAAAATATGCCAGCCTTTTATTCAATTTGGATTGTTTGTCGTTTTGATTCTATATTTTATCAACATTGGTATTGCACCAGTCGCACAATCTAAAATGCGCAAATTACAAAATCAACTTAAATCAGCCTTACCAGTAGTCCTTATTCAAGAAGGCGTTTTTAATGAAATTGGTAAGATGGTAATTTATGTTAGAGAGAAAAACAGAAATTATTTGAAAGGGGTTTTTGTTTCAAACACCGAGCAAAAAAACAGGCAAAAAAGCCAAGTCATCATAACAGCTCAACAAGGTCATTTGATTGTAGATAGCGATGAGCCAAAAATTCTTCTGTTCAATGGTATGAGGCAAACAAGAAATACGCGCACTAACAAACTATCCACACTGTTCTTTAAAGAAACCATTATTGCCCTACAAAAAGAAGATAGTAAAAGCACAACAATGCCTCGCCCTCAAGAAATGCCATTCTTGAAACTTCTCTTTCCTGACCCAAAACTTAGTTATCAAGAAAAAATGAAAATGAGATCAGAGGCGCATCAAAAGCTAACCACCCCCTTACTAGCAATTATTTTTGTCCTGATTGGTTGCTGCGCGCTAACATCAGGGCAATTCTCACGCAGAGGGCAATTAAAAAAAATATCCACCGCCGTCATAGCTGTATTGCTTGTTCAAGCAGGAACCTTATTTATTATCAATCAAAACGCAAAATATCCTGAAGCTATCATTATTAATTATTCTGTTTTGGCCTTGCTGATTTTATTGCTTATAAATGGCCTAACCGGTATTTTGAAAAGCAAGGTTGCTTTTACGCCACCGCAAGTGAATTAAGACAAGCTCATATGGTTTTATTTTCTTATATTTTTCGACAATACTTAAAATGGCTTTCTGTCGTCGCGCTGGCTTTTTCAAGTATTGTCATTCTAATGGACTTTTTTGAACTCTTTCGCAGAGCAAAAAATAAGCCCGATATAGGTTTTACCGTTATCAGTAAAATGGTTTTCTTTCACTTTCCTGATATCCTCAAACAACTCATGCCTCTTATTGCTCTGTTTGCTTCTCTGATCTTGTTCTTAAATCTTGGACGCAGTTCGCAACTAGTTATCATGCGTATGTCTGGCTCTTCTCTGCGTAGACTTCTGATACCTCTATTTGCAGTAATTTCTCTTTATGCATTTTTCGATTTTCTTTTTTTAAACAGCATTAGCGCCCAACTGATGCAAAAATTTGAAAGCTATAATAATAGGCTATTTAAGGGAAACAGCAGTGCTATTCGCCTTTCCTCCTCTGGCTTATGGCTCAGGGAAAGTCAAAACAATCAATACACGATCGTTCAAATAAAGCATATTCAAGCCACAGAAAAGAAGTTGCAAAACCTGAGTTTTTTTATCTTTAGCAATGAAAATACTCTTCTCAATCGCATTGATGCCGAGAAAGCAATAATCACCCAAGAAGGGTGGGTTCTTAAAAATGCTACATTGCTCAAACCCAATCGTGAACCAGAGAAAATTCAGTCTTTCATCTGGAGAACAGATCTGGATTTAGACAGCATTGAAAAGCAGTCTTTAGGGCCGGATACAATCTCATTTTGGAAGCTCAAAAATTATATCTCGATCCTTAAAAAGGCAGGTCTTTCGTCCGTAAAATATGAAATGATTTGGCACAGCACACTAGCCCAACCTTTTCTCATACTAACAATGGCTTTTTTAGGGGCATTTGTATCTTTTTGGGCAATGCAGAGGCGAATGAACATTGCAATTGTTTTAGTTATCATTCTTTTTGCATATGCTATATATGTTTTATTCAACGTTGTTGGGGCTATGGGTCGAAATTATACCATCCCAGTTTTTTTAGCCGCCTGGGCTCCACCGATGATGAGTTTATTTTTTACATCTGCGCTATTGCTCCACTATGAGGAAAAAGTATGACCAAAACTTTTTTTATATTTTCGTTATTATCTCTAACGTTAGGCAGCTTTGTGGTTTCGGCTGAAGTTAATTCTAAGAAGCCCCTTTATCTCTCTGCCCTTAGCGTTAAACATGACAAAAATAACGACACAGTTTATGCTCTTCAAGACGTGACAATCTCTGATGGTGTTGAAACCGTGGAATGTGACAAGTTAACTTATATTAAAAGTGCTAATAAGCTTATTGCTGAAGGGAATGTAAGGTATTACACGAAGTCCGAAGACATTGTTACAACAAACTCTATTGAGCTTTCAGACAATTTCAAAGATGGCCTCATGGACCAATTCGGCATATTAATGAAAGATGATAGCCGCGTTACCGGTGGAAGCGGCACAAAAAAAGATGAGGTCATTGAGATAGAAAAAGGCTCTTTCACACCTTGTTATTTGTGTAAAGACGACCCCTCTTCCCCACCCCTATGGGCTCTAAAAGCTTCTCATGTTGTTCGCAATAAACCTGCAGAAATTGTTGAATATTATAATGCACACATGGAGATTTATGGTGTCCCTGTTTTTTACACACCTTATTTGTACCATCCAGATCCTTCAATCAAAAGAAGATCTGGCTTTCTTTTTCCAGAAATATCGCGTGGCAGTCGTTATGGAACAGCTATCGGGTTTCCATATTTCTTAGATCTTGGGCAAGATGAAGATTTAACGATCACACCATTCCCTGTTCTTGAGAGCGGTGTTGGATCTTTTCTAAAACTAGAACATCGTCGCCATTTTGGATTTGGAAAAATCCGCACGCATGCCAGTATCGCAAACACCTACAATGTTGATAGGAGAAACATAGATCGTACAAAAGATAAGAAAAAAGTTATGGGTCACCTTTTTTCTAAAGGTGAATTTAATATCAATGAACTCTGGCGTCTTCGCTATCAGTTAGAAAAAATGGATTCACAAACATACCTAAAAAGATATCCATTTCTAGAAGACCCAGAAAATCCTATCACCTCTAAAAACTTTCTGGATAGCTCTTTTAATTTAGAGAGATTTGAAGGTAATGATTATGCCAACATCAGCGGCCATTGGTTCCAAAACCTCAGAGAAGATGAACCTCGGAAACAAACACCAGCAGTCATCCCCTCCCTTTATTACCAGCATGTAACTGATCCGGGTCAGTACGGTGAGGTCTGGCAATTGACGCTTGCAGATATATTCTTAACAAGGCCTGAGCCAGTTCCAGCTCAAATCAATCAAGATATTCAACAACAAGGGCGAGCACGCGAGCTAAATCGTTTTGTGGCCGACGGTCAATTTTACATTCCTTATATTACGCCTGATGGCTCAATTTGGTCAGCACAAGCAAATCTAAATGCCCGCGTTTATACTTTTGAAGCGTACCAACCTGGTTTTGGGATGCCAAGTCGCTCAGGAACTGAAGGATCTATTTTTCCACAATTAACACTTGGTTGGAGGAAGCCTTTATCAAATATATTAGATGATAATCGTGAAATTGTTATCGACCCAACAATTCACTTTGTGACCAGCTCTCGTGGCGTTAATTCAGATCGGTTTCCCAATGAGGACAGTCAAGATTTTGAGTTCAGCGAAACCAATCTTTTCACATCCAACCGCTTCTATGGCTTTGATCAACTGGATGAAGGGACACGCCTAAACTATGGAATCCAGTCTTATTTCCTTAAAAGCGGGCGTACGATAATTCGTGGCTTTTTGGGACAAAGCTTCAGTTTTAGTCGATATGACCATATTCGTAACTCTGAAACAAAGGGTCTGCAGAAAAAGTTTTCTGACTATTTAGCAAGCCTCTACCTCAGCCCAATTCAAGATTATAGCCTATCAACCAGTTTACTTCTCGACCGCAAAGACTTAAAACCTAAAAATATTTCGGCTTCTCTTCACGCGGGCCCTGCTGTTTTCAAACTTTGGGCAACGTATTCATATGTTAAAGATCGCTCAATCAAAACACCTACCAAGCCCCGTTCTCACCAAGTTAATACTGGCTTTTCATCAAAAATATCAAAAGAATGGTCAGCCACCTCTTCTATGGGTTATGATTTGGTGAGCCCTAAAAAGCTTCTTTACGTAAATTTTGATCTGACTTATCAGAACGAATGTTTTGGGGTTATTACATCCGTCAACAGATCTTTCTTTAAATCAAGAACACTAAGACCTCAAACCACAATCATGCTAACATTTAGCTTCAAGCATCTTGGCTCTGTTGGGAAAAAAATTCTCAATGATAAACCTATAAATAAACCCGAGGTAATACAGCCATGAAATTAAGTAATTATTTTTTACCTGTTCAGCGAAACAAGCCACAAGAAGCACAAATCATATCGCATCAACTTATGTTGCAAACGGGCATGATTAATGCAGAGGTATCAGGAATCTATAGTTGGCTTCCATTAGGTCTTAGAGTCTTGAAAAAAGTTGAGTCATTTATCCGTCAGGGTATGGAAGAGATCCAATGCCACGAGCTGCTTATGCCCACAGTCCAGCCTGCTGAGCTATGGCATAAAACAGGTCGCTATAATGTGTATGGTCAAGAAACTCTTCGTTTTTTGGATCGCCACAATCGTGAACTTCTGTATGGCCCAACCAATGAAGACATGGTTACAGAAATTTTTAAACGCGCTATCAAAAGTTACAAGCATTTGCCTTGTCGCCTGTTCCAAATTCAATGGAAATTTCGGGATGAGATTAGACCCAGATTTGGTGTTATGAGGGGCCGTGAATTTCTTATGAAAGATGGCTATTCTTTTGACCTTACCCCTCAACAGGCTGAAGAAACTTACTGGTTGTTTCTTAAAACATATGTCCGTATTTTTGCACAAATGGGTCTTAAGGTGATCCCTGTTAAAGCGCCTACGGGCCCAATTGGTGGCGATCTAAGTCATGAATTTCATATTGTTGCTGATACAGGTGAAAGCACGCTCTACTATGATCCAGAATACGACAATTTGGATCTTAATCAAGCAGATGCTGTGGATAAACTTCTTGATCTTTACGCCGCTGAAGAAGAAATGCATGATCCTTCATCTCATGCAGAGCCCGTCAATCAAGCCCGTGGTATTGAAGTAGGACACATATTTCATTTTGGTGACAAGTACACCAAAGTTCTTGACGCTGCAGTTGCAAATAATGATGGAAAACAAGTATTCCCACTTGGAAGCTCATATGGAATTGGAGTTGGCCGACTTGTTGCAGCAACAATTGAAGCCAACCACGACGAATCAGGAATCAAGTGGCCAGTTCAACTTGCCCCCTTTCATATTGGATTGATTGCCTTGGGTGTAAAAGATCAAAATGTTTTAGATCAAAGCACTGCCCTGTATCAAAAACTATCTAACTTAGGCCTTGAAGTTCTTTTTGATGATAGTGACGAAAGTCCTGGCAGTAAATTTAACCGCATGGATCTAATTGGTTTACCCTATCAATTAATACTTGGTCCAAAATCACTTAAAAATGATGAAGTTGAAATCAAAGAAAGAGTAACAGGTGATCGGCATACTCTTTCAACTGAATCAGCAATATTATTCCTAACAGATAAACTGCGTGCAGTTATGACGACAGATCGGTATGATTAAATGCATGAACCCTTTTCTAATTACCATTGCATGGCGCTACCTTATTAGTCGTAAGGATGGCAATAAATTTGTCTCCTTTATGTCATTGTTTTCGTTTATTGGCACCGCACTTGGTGTAGCAGTTCTTATCCTTGTCATGGGCGTTATGACTGGGTTTCATAATAAACTTTTGGACAAAATTCTTTCTTTTAATGCACATGTCAGCATTTTAAGCCCAACAGATCAAATAATTAATTATGAAAAGCCAATACAACAGCTAAAGAAATTGCCCCATGTCAAATCTGTTTTACCAGTCATCGAGGGTCAAGGTCTTTTAATCGATAAAAAGAGATCCCATGGTATAATTATGCGTGGCTATGATAAAAGTGACTTCATACAATCAAAAGCGCTCTCCCAGAAAATCATCAAAGGGTCTCTACAGTCTCTTTATGATAACAATGATACTGTTCTAATTGGCAAACATTTAGCGCGTATGCTTGGACTAAGGGTTGGAGATCAAGTCAAAATAATGTCTCCACAAGGTCAAAAAACACCTTTTGGTCTGGCGCCAAAACAAAAAGTTTTTCGCATTGGCGGCATCTTTGATTCAGGGAAAAGTGATTATAATAAGCTTTTTCTCATCACCTCTCTTAAAACAGCACAACGCTTCTTGAGCCTTGGAAATAATATTTCTCTTATTGAAGTGAATGGTTTTGATCCCGAGCATATTCATCCCCTTAAAAAATCTATTCATAAGGTTATCAAGTCAACTTCTCTTCAGCAGCTTGATTGGCAAAAACGCAATAAGGTATTTTTTGCTGCTCTGGTGGTTGAAAAAAATGTCATGTTTATTGTTTTATCTTTGGTTATTTTAATTGCGGCTTTCAATATCACAACAGGTCTTACCATGCTATTGCGTGATAAAACAAAAGATATTGGCATTCTCCGTGCTATTGGCCTCACCCAAAATCAAGTAGCTATTATTTTTCTCTACATTGGTCTTTTAATTGGCTTTCTTGGAACAGGTTTGGGCGTATCTTTGGCCCTTATTGTGGGTCATTACCTTGAAGATATTCGCCAGCTTCTGCAATCAATGACAAACTCTACAATATTTGATGATGAAATTTATTATCTAACGCATCTTCCCGTTGATATCCAACCTTTAACGGTTGTAAAAATTTCATGTGTTTCATTATTGTTCACCCTAATCAGCACCCTATATCCTGTTTGGCGCGTCAAAAGACTCAATCCTGTTGAGGCTATTAAATATGAATAAGACACAATCAATTCTAAGCCTTGAGAATGTTAGTAAATCATACATAACGGCTAATCAGAACTTACAAATTCTCAATAAGGTGAATTTGCATATTTCGTCTAATACCG
Organism: Holosporaceae bacterium UBA7879; assembly: GCA_002500565.1. Taxonomy (GTDB): domain Bacteria; phylum Pseudomonadota; class Alphaproteobacteria; order UBA7879; family UBA7879; genus UBA7879. The sequence continues at coordinate 5,086 of DLRV01000010.1, read as the reverse complement.
CTGTTGGATTAATTGGTCCCTCAGGTTGTGGTAAATCCACACTTTTAACCATAACTGGCTTACTAGATTCAGCTGATACCGGCCAAGTTACCATCAATAAAACTACCATTCAGCAAGGCACTGAATTTAGAAAACAGTCTGATGCTACACTGTCCACTCTCCGCCTTGAATCCATTGGATTTATTTTTCAATTCCATCATTTGCTTTCTGATTTCACAGCGCTTGAAAATGTTATGGCGCCCATGCGCTTACTGAGAAAACTTACATCTAAACAACAATATCAACGCGCCCTTCATCTTCTTGAAGCTGTTGGTATGTCACATCGTATGCATCATTATCCTAAAAACTTATCAGGAGGGGAAAAACAACGTGTAGCTATTGCCCGCGCACTGGCCAATCAGCCTAAAATCATTCTAGCGGATGAACCGACAGGGAATTTGGATGAAAACAATGCCACTGATGTTTTTAATCTTCTTATGCAAACCATAAAAAAAGAAAATACTTCTCTGCTTATGGTATCCCATAACCAAAAATTATTATCACAACTTGATCAAACCTACCAACTAAGCAATGGTAAGCTAGAGCCATGGCTATAATACCCTCTTTCATCCATCTACGCCTTCATTCTGACTACTCTTTGCTTGAGTCTACCCTTAAGTTAAAAACTATCATTGAACTTGTTACAGAAGAGAAAATGCCAGCTGTTGCAGTAACAGATCACAATAATTTGTTTGGCGCCTTGGAATTTTCTCAATTTGCTATTAAAAAAGGTGTTCAGCCTATTATTGGGGTTGACCTATTAGTTGAGCGGCCTACTTTTGGAACCAATCAACAAATTGAAAAAGAATACGATACCCTTGTCTTACTAGTCAAAAATAAACAAGGTTACCAAAATCTAATCAAGCTTGTTAGCCAGGCCCATTTAGACGTTGACCAAAATCAACCACCTCATGTCACTTTTCAACAGCTCGAAAAACATCACGAGGGTCTTATCTGCCTCTCAGCCAGTATAAAAGGTGCCATCAGCAAACTAATTAATGAAGATCAACGAGAGGCAGCTGAGCACTATATTGATCAGTTAAAAAATTTATTTAGTGATCGTTTTTACTTAGAACTGACCCGTCAAGGTAGCCCCGAAGAAGTTAAAGCTGAACCAAAGCTATTAGATTTTGCTATCAAAAAATCCATTCCAATTGTTGCAACAAATCCTACTTATTTTTCAACGCCATCGATGCATGAAGCGCATACCGTTCTCATGAGCATTGCCGATGGCACCTATATTGCCAGCGAAGATAAGCGTGTGGTTTCTCCTGAGTCCTACTTTAAGTCTGTTGATCAGATGCAACAGCTTTTTGAAGACTTACCCGAGGCTCTAAATAACACTGTTCAAATTGCCAAAAGATGTGCTTTTCATGTTGAAACTGCTGACCCTATGCTGCCTCGATTTGAAAGTCCTTCTGGTCTGTCCGAGGCAGAAGAAATGCGCAAACAATGCTACGAAGGCCTTGAAGTAAGATTGAAAAACCAAGTCTATACAGATGCGCTAACAGCTGAAGAAAAAGAAGATCTAAAAAAAACGTATCAAGATCGACTTGAACACGAGCTCAAAATCATCAATCAAATGGGATTTGATGGGTACTTCCTTATCGTCGCAGATTTTATCCAATGGGCAAAAAAACAAAATATTCCTGTTGGCCCAGGCCGTGGGTCTGGTGCTGGATCGCTTGCTGCATGGTCATTAACCATTACAGATATTGATCCTATTCGCTTTAACCTTCTCTTTGAAAGGTTTTTAAATCCTGAACGGGTATCTATGCCTGACTTTGATATTGATTTTTGCCAGGATCGCCGCGATGAAGTTATTCAATACGTCAAAGAAAAATATGGTGGTGATCAAGTCGCCCAAATCATCACTTTTGGAAAACTGCAAGCAAGAGCTGTTGTTCGTGATGTAGGTCGTGTTTTGCAGATGCCTTACGGCCAAGTCGATCGTATCTGCAAAATGATTCCCAACAATCCTGCCGATCCTGTAACGCTCCAAGAGGCATTGGACAAAGACCCTGTCCTCAGACGTATGGCTAAGAATGAACCTGAGGTTCAAAAACTTCTCTCTACTGCCTTAAAACTTGAGGGACTGTATCGCCACGCTTCTACCCATGCAGCGGGTATAATTATTGGTGATAGGCCCCTCAGCGATGTTATTCCACTCTATCGTGATCCCAAATCAGATATGGCCGTTACGCAATTCAGCTTTAAACTGGTTGAACAAGCTGGCTTGGTTAAGTTTGATTTCTTGGGTCTTAAAACCTTAAGTATTATTGAAAAAGCAGCTGATTTTGTTCGAAAAAAAGAAAATAAAGATTTTAATATCAGCCAACTTCCACTTGATGATTCAAAAACATATGAAATGTTGAAAAATGTTCAAACCATGGGCGTCTTTCAGCTTGAGAGCGCGGGTATGCGTGACGTTCTGCAAAAACTAGCCCCCGATCGCTTTGAAGAAATCACGACCCTTGTTGCGCTTTATCGCCCTGGACCAATGGATGATATTCCGCGTTATCTTGCCTGCAAACATGGTCATGAAGAAATCCATATACCAGATCCCATGATTAAAGATATTTTGGAATCCAGTTTTGGCGTTATGGTTTACCAAGAACAGGTTATGCAGATTGCCCAAAAAATGGGTGGCTATAGCCTTGGGGCAGCTGACTTACTACGTCGTGCTATGGGTAAAAAAATTAAGTCCGAAATGGATGCACAACGCGAAATCTTTGTTGCAGGTGCTATTAAGAATAAAGTGTCAGCTGAAGTTGCCAATCAAGTATTTGATCAAATGGCTAAGTTTGCCGGGTATGGATTTAACAAATCTCACTCAGCACCCTATGCCCTTTTGGCCTATCAAACAGCCTATCTAAAAGCCAATTATCCTGTTGAGTTCATGACAGCCCTCATGACATATGATCATGCAAACACCGATAAGTTGACGATATACCGTCAGGAATGCCAAAGCATGGGCATTGAAGTTTTACCCCCTTGTATTAATCACTCCGAGGTTATGTTCAGTGTTGAGGGTGATAAAATTCGTTATGCCCTTGCCGCGATCAAAGGCGTTGGAGAACAGGCCGTTGATGAACTGGTTACCAATCGCGCAACAGATGGCCCCTTCAAATCGATTTGGGATTTTGCTTCACGCCTCAGCAGTAAAGTGATGAACAAAAGGCTGATTGAAAAGTTGATCATGTCTGGAGGGTTTGATGCCATCGAGCCTAACCGTAGGCTTCTTTTTGATAATCTTGAAGCTATTTTAGAATATGCTGCCACACAGAGAAACTCAAAAGAAAAAAAAACAGCAAGCTTATTCGCCTCACATCCAACCAAAATACCAGAACCTGACTTACTCTCAACAAAACCTTGGGATCAAACTGAAAAATTGCATAATGAGCACGAGGCACTCGGGCTTTATTTATCGTCTCATCCCGTACAAAGTTTTCGCTCTCTGTTCCCCCATACCGTCACCAGCCAAGATATTGAAAACAGCACTGATAAAATTATACAACTTCTTGGCGTTGTCATGGCGAAACAAGTTCGTACAGGTAAGAATGGGAAAAAGTTTGCATTCTTAACATTAACTGATGAATTTGGTACCTTTGAGCCTGCCCTTTTCGGCGATGTATTTTATCAACAAGCTGATTCAATAGAGCCCGGCATGCTGGTTAAGCTCTCAGCAAAAGTGCGTGCTTCAGATGGTGGCGCCAACCGGTTAATCGTTGAATCAATTTCAGATGTTACGCAATCAGAAATCCAACCATTACAAAAGATCCAAATTACCTGCACAGAGAATGCAGACTGGCAAGCTTTGAAGGAAGCTCTCGTCCCTTATGTTGCTGACGAGGATGGTGTAGATCCAGAACTAACCATCATAACTTCAGGCGATCACTATCAAGGAAAATTTGGCTTGAAAATTAAAGCCCAAACACAAGATCTTGAGGGAATTAAAAAACTTACCGGTATCAAAAACCTATTAACGAAATAGGTCATCGGATAGAAAGTTTACCACCCAAAAAGCCAATTAAGAGCCCACAAAAATGGAGTTTCTACATGTTTGTGAACGTAAGCCCTATAATCTCTTAGGGGATTATTTTTTTCATATAAAGCAAGATTTAAATTCCCTGGCGTTGAATAACCTTCATCAGTAATGATTGCTTCTAATACCGGTAAGTTGGCCTGGTAGCTTGCCATCTTATGCGCCTTAGCTGGATTTGTATCATTGTTCATGTAGGAGAGATGGCCAATAATGATTGTTGTACCAAGTCCCCTGTACCCCGTTAAAAACTCTGGAAGTATATTTGGGACGTAGTCAAGCATGCTTACAATCCGTATTGGATTACGAATCAGATTTGTATCTAATGCTTGTTGCACACTTGTGACAGATAAAGCACGCGGCGCTGCAAATGTAATCAACTCAGAAGATAGTTTACGGTTTATTGCCAAGTCTGCCGCAGCAATTTGTGCCAACGCACCACCTAAACTGTGTCCTGTAAAAAGAACTTCAATATGTTCAAGGGATTTTTTCTGTTTTTTTGCTAGGCTCTCTAAAATTAGATGTAACTGCTCACGGGATTCATCATAACGATGTAAAAATCCTGAATGACCAGATAGCCCTGTGTCTGACGAATAGTGACCACGAAAACAAACGTCCGTATAAACATCATTCATATTTGTAGTGCCTTGGTAAGAAACAACAATACGTCCATCACTTTTTTCAAAAACAATATGATTATGACCAAAAAAGGTTATGCCAGTCCCAGCAGCAAGCTCTTGTTCAAATATAGCCAATTTATGATCAGGTCTATGTTGGCGCTTATATGCCATATCTGCATATTTCCATGCTTCGGTGAGCTTTGAATAAGGAACAAGACGGCTTTGATCCGCAGAGCGAACTAGCTTTCCTGCTCCAGGAAAATCTTCAGCTGTCAAAACAGTCCAACCTTCTTCATCACCCAAAAGGTTTTCACTTTCTTCTGCCCTTACACCTACTGTTGATAGTTCGGGTACTTTAACCCAGCCATCTTGTATGCTTTCTTCA
>DLRV01000015.1:44970-46080 GCA_002500565.1 Holosporaceae bacterium UBA7879 | reverse complement strand
TTGGTCACCTTTTGTTTTTGGCTCAACGGCAACCTCAATAACTGGTTCAGGGAATTCCATGCGTTCCAGAACAACTGGTTTTAATGGATCACAAAGCGTATCCCCTGTAATTGTGTCTTTCAGTCCACACAAAGCAACAATATCACCTGCTTCCGCAAATTTGATATCTTCACGGCTGTTTGAATGCATCAACAGCATACGCCCAACACGTTCTTTTTTACCGTTGTTCGCATTAAGGATAGTTGACCCAGCTTCCAAACGGCCCGAATAGACACGCATAAATGTAAGCGTACCGACAAAAGGATCGTTCATGATTTTAAAAGCAAGGCCAGAAAAAGGGGCATCTGGCTTTGGCTCACGCTTAACTTCTTCACCAGTTTTAACGTCTTCACCAAGAACCGCCCCAATATCAATTGGGGATGGGAGATAATCAACAACAGCATCAAGAAGTGTTTGCACACCTTTGTTTTTAAAAGCACTTCCGCACATAACAGGAACAAAGTCACCTTTAATGGTGCCTTTTCTAAGGCATGCCTTGATTGTTTCTTCAGAAATTTCCTCACCGCCAAAAAAGGATTCCATCACGGTGTCGTCTTGCTCAGCTATCGCCTCAAGAAGCTTTTCACGGTATTCACTGGCTTTATCTTGATAGTCAGCAGGAATATCAACAATGTTAAACTTTGCACCCAAAGATTCATCTTCCCATATGATGGCCTTCATTTTCACAAGGTCAATGATACCTTCAAAATCTGACTCAGCACCAATTGGGAGCGTAATAACTAACGGGTTCGCACCTAATCGATCAACAAACATATCAACACAGCGATAAAAGTTTGCACCCATTCGATCCATCTTGTTCACAAAACAAATCCGCGGCACATTATGTTTGTCAGCCTGGCGCCAAACCGTTTCAGATTGTGGCTCAACTCCAGCAACACTGTCAAATACAGCCACAGCACCATCAAGGACCCTTAGCGACCGTAAAACTTCAATGGTAAAGTCAACGTGACCAGGTGTATCAATAATGTTAATACGGTGATCATTCCAAAAACACGTTGTCGCAGCTGAAGTAATGGTAATACCACGCTCTTGCTCTTGCTCCATCCAGTC
>DLRV01000015.1:32265-44657 GCA_002500565.1 Holosporaceae bacterium UBA7879 | reverse complement strand
TGCTCTTGCTCCATCCAGTCCATGGTTGCAGCACCGTCATGAACCTCACCAATCTTGTGAGAGCGACCTGTATAAAACAACACACGTTCTGTTGTTGTTGTCTTACCCGCATCAACATGGGCCATAATCCCAATGTTACGATAGTCTTTTAATGGAACTTGTCTTTCACTACTCATTATATAAACCTAGCCTCAATCACTTAAAATTATAAAAAAACTACCAACGGTACAAAGCGAACGCACGGTTTGCCTCTGCCATTTTGTGGGTATCTTCACGCTTTTTAACAGCTGCACCACGGTTATTAACCGCATCCAAAATTTCACCAGCCAAACGATCTTTCATCGTTTTTTCTGAACGCTTACGGGCTGCGGCAATGATCCAGCGAATAGCTAAAGCCAACGCACGCACAGACCGAACTTCCATGGGAACCTGGTATGTTGCCCCCCCAACACGGCGGGAACGAACCTCTAAGTTTGGCTTAACGTTTTCCAACGCTTCGTGAAAAAGCTCAATAGCATCACGGCCAATTTTCTTGCTAATAACTTCTAAAGCGTTGTAGAAAATAGTTTCGGCAATAGATTTCTTACCATCAACCATCATGTTATTAATAAACTTTGATGCAACCAAATCACCATATTTTGGATCTGGGTTAACAACTCTTTTTTCGGCAGCTCTACGACGTGACATATTTTTCTCTTACTCTTATTTAGGTTTTTTAGCACCGTACTTCGAACGGCCCGCTTTACGATCTTTAACGCCTTGGGTATCCAAGTTACCACGAACAATATGATAACGAACACCTGGCAAATCCTTTACACGACCCCCACGGATCAAAACAACTGAGTGCTCTTGAAGATTGTGACCAACCCCTGGGATGTAACCTGTAACTTCATAACCATTCGTTAAACGAATACGTGCAACTTTACGTTGAGCTGAGTTAGGCTTCTTAGGGGTTTGAACGTTAACACGTGTACACACACCACGCTTTTGTGGGCAGTTTTCAAGCGCTGGTGATTTACTTTTATTTTTATCACGCTTACGTGGGTTACGAATCAACTGGTTAATGGTTGGCATTCAGTGTCCTTTATATTGATAGTTCGATCATTTCGCGTGGAATAATATTTGCCCCACGCTGGTTCGTCAAGCCCTTTAGGGCTAAATTAATATAAGCATTAGAAATGAGCATCGGCGAAACAGCTCTTAACATTTTACTTGTAAATGCTATTTTCACAGAACAATCACTCACTTAGCTTAACCCTGCCTTGCTTTAAAACGTGGCTTTTTCTTGTTGATAACATAAGTACGGCCACGACGCTTCACAACCCGACAATCTCTATCGCGGCTTTTAAGTGTTTTAATGGAGTTTGCAATTTTCATAACTTAATCCTAATTATTCTCTACAGAGTCATCAGATGATTCAGCGGAAACACCTTCATCATCTCCAGAAACCAGCTCATCGACAGAATCCTTAGTTTCTTTTTTAGATCCGGACACTTCTTCAGCATCTTCAACCAGCTGTTTTTCTGCTTCAACCAAACTTGGCGCCACACTCACTTGAACCTCAGCAACAACTTCTGGGTGAAGTTGAACAAAAATCGTGTGCACACCCTTTTCTTTAATTGGCTTGTTGATAACAATTTGATTTTTATCAACAGCAAAGAACTTTTCAGTGATCATTGCTGCAACATCTTTAGCTGTCACAGATCCATAAAGCTGTCCACGGTCACTTGTCTGGCGAATAACCGGAAAAATCTGACCATTCAGCGCAGAAACACGCTCAGAAGCATCTGACTTCAAACGTAAGTTTTCAGCAACAATTTTTTCTTTTTGCGCATCAAAGTATGCAATGTTTTCTTTTGTCGCCCGCAATGCTTTGTTTTGCGGTATCAAAAAGTTACGAGCAAAACCATCAGCAACTTCAACAACATCACCAATCGCGCCGCGTTTATTCAATTTTTCAAGCAATACAACTTTCATAATTTATCTCTCAGTCACTCTGGTGTTATTATTTTTCAACATACGGCATAAGCGCCAAGAACCGCGCGCGTTTAATAGCAGCCGCAAGCTCACGCTGTTTATCAGCTGAAACAAATGTAATACGACGGGGCATAATACGACCGCGCTCTGTAATAAACTTTGATAAAAGCTTTGTATCCTTATAATCAATTTTAGATGCATTCTTACCTTTAAAAGGACAAGTGCGTTGCGGTCTAAAGAAACCTTGTGTTTTTTTTGCAGGTGCTCTTTCAGCCATTGTTAAACCTCTTACTCTTGAATGGTGTTTGCAGATCCTGTTGGACCATAAGCACCATAATTATTTTTAACATACTTCATCATAACAGATGGAGAAGCATCCAACTCATCCATGCGAACAGTCATATAACGCAAAACGTCCTCGCTCAACCGCATCTGACGCTCCATTTCTTGTATTGCCTCAGATGGCGCTTTAATACTCATCAAAGCATAATGTCCACGCTCACTTTTATTGATTAAGTAGGCAAATTTTTTAAGACCCCAGTACTCAGTTTTAGCAACCTCACCTTTGTGATCCGTCATTATTTTTTTGTAACGATCAATAAGGGCATCAACTTGAGTTGGTGACAAATCTTGACGTGCGATAAACACGGTTTCGTAGTAGTTCATTCTAGTCCTTTCGGTTAAAGCGGCCATGCACTCCAGCGATTAAAATCGCAAGGATGCGTTGGAATATACCCGATTAACCGAGGGATGCAAGTAAAAAATTGACTTTAAGAAGAAGTCTTTGCTCGATAATATGCGGATTGAAAGTAAACTTTTAAGGCATGGCGAATTAACACATCCAAGATAGCTGCAACAGGAATAGATATCAAGACCCCAACAATCCCAAAAATGGATCCACCAACATATAAGGCCAATATTATCCATAAAGGGCTTAATCCAATTTTGTTCCCCATAATCCGCGGAACCAAAACAAAGTTCTCTAAAATCTGTCCAATCATATAAACCCCAATCAACAACCAAAACGACAAAGTTAGATCAAACTGCACATAACCAATAATAAGCGCTGTTATAAAGCTAATATAAAATGTTAGAATTGGTACAAAGAAAAATGTCCCTGTTAAAAAACCCAAAACAAGTCCATGCTTAAGACCAATAGCCGCTAGGCAACTCATATAATAACAACTAAACACAATACTCAGTAAAAACTGCCCGCGAATATACCCCACCAGACGCGCATTGATATCTCGCAGAATTCGAAAGGCATCTTTGCTATAAACCCTCGGAATAAGCTTACCTAAGCGCTTAAATATACCGTCTGCATCCTTTAAAAAATAAAAAGTAAATAGCGGCACCAAAATTGCATAAATCAAAATATCAGCAATTAGAGATGTGTTTTGCAAGACCCTTAGCAATCCAGATTTAACGAGACTCATAATATCGGGCATGAAAGAGCTAATATCAATCTTCAACTCAGAAAATTTTTGCAAAAACTGGCTATCAATTAGACGTTGCTGCCAGAGGTTTAATTGGTCACGCACCATTTCACCGTACTCTGGAAGCATCATGATGAAATTCCACAACTCCCTTTGGAAAACAGGAATTAAAATAATAAAAAACAGCATAACCAAACTAAAAAATGGCACAAAAACCAACCAAGTTGACATGCCATTAGGAACCCCTTTTTCACACAAGTATTTTTTGGCAGGCAGCAATAGGTACGCCAAGATAGCGCTTAGCGTTATGGGCAGCAAAACAAACCAAGAAAAATAAAGCAAAACCCCAATAAGAGAGAGGGACAGTAGAAACCAAAAACGATGCGTCATATCATAAATGTTATATTTACAAAACAATATCATGATTGCTTAGAAATGGAAATTAGGTTTGACATAACCCACTAAGAAAAACATTTAGTGGTAGATTAAACAAAAGTTCTGGAACAGAAGTTAATGAAAATCAGTTACCTGACTTTTTAAAGTCATACCAATATACTTATAGAAAAAACGGCAAATGTAATGGGCAATCAGAAGAGAAAGCCCTTGTCAACATGTGGATCAGATTAAATTTCAACAATAAAAACCTCTTGATTATCCTTGTTGCTAAAGGGTAATCTTCACACATGTTTCAAAATTTAACCAGTAAGTTATCCAGTGTTTTTGACGGTCTAAGTCGGCGCGGCACACTGTCAGAAGATGATGTTAATAAAGCCTTACGTGAGGTGCGCCTTGCTTTACTTGAGGCAGACGTATCCCTACCCGTTGCCAAACAATTCATCGAACAGATCAAAGAAAAAGCCGTTGGGCAAAACGTTTTAAAAAGCATTTCGCCTGCGCAAATGGTTATCAAAATCGTTCATGACCAATTGGTTGAACTTCTGGGCGCTGAAGCTACTGAAATTTCCCTAAACACGCAGCCTCCAGCTGTCATTTTAATGGCTGGTTTGCAAGGCGCTGGTAAAACCACCACAACCGCCAAGCTTGCCCGCTGGCTTACTCAAAAAAAGAACAAAAAAGTCCTCTTGGCCTCCCTTGACGTTTATCGTCCAGCAGCACAGGAACAATTGGCCATTCTTGCCAATCAAGTAAATGTCCCTTCTCTTGAGATTATTTCAGGCCAAAAACCCCTAGACATAGCTAAACGGGCCCTCAAGCAAGCCAAATCAGACGGTCTTGATGTGCTAATCCTTGATACAGCGGGGCGAACCCACGTAGACCAAGATATGATGCGTGAGGCACAAGAAATACAATCCTTAAGCCAACCTATTGAAACGTTTTTGGTGGCCGATAGCATGACGGGACAAGATGCCGTCAACAGCGCCAAAGCTTTTCACGAAGCTCTCCCTTTAACAGGAATTATCCTAACACGTGTTGATGGTGATAGCCGTGGTGGTGCAGCGCTTTCCATGAAGATGACAACGGGTTGCCCGATTAAATTCATTGGCTTGGGCGAGAAAGTTGATCAGTTCGATGTCTTTCATCCCGAGCGCATCGCTGGCCGTATTCTTGATAAAGGGGATGTGGTTAGCTTGGTTGAACAAGCTGCCGAATCTTTTGACCAGGCAGAGGCAGAAAAGCTCAGCAAGAAAATGGCCAAAGGCAAGTTTGACCTAAACGACCTGGCCAATCAGTTGCGCCAAATGCAAAATATGGGCGGTATGGGTAAACTCATGTCTATGATTCCTGGCGTCAATAAAATGAAAGATAAGCTTGGCGCAGCTGGTTTGGAGGATAAATCAATCACCCATCAAATTGCATTAATACAATCCATGACTCCACAAGAAAGGCGTTACCCAAAGTTGCTCAACGCCTCACGTAAACGTCGCATCGCCGCGGGTTCTGGCTTAGATGTGCCACAAATTAACAAGCTTTTAAAACAGCATGAGGCCATGGGTAAAATGATGAAGAAAATGAAAAAGATGAAAAAATCTGATTTATCTGCTCTAGAAAGCAAAATGGGCCAACTTCCAAATAACCCATTTAACCCAAGATAATTAGTACAGCATATTCATCAGCTCTATGTAAAGGCGCGCAAGCCGCCCAGCAAAACCAGAAGCACATCCCCCCTGCTCAGCAGTGTTTTCGTGATAAGCATAAGCAAGTTTTTCCATAGCTGCAACGCTGACTAGGTGTTTTTCACCATTGAAATCAACCGCTTGCGCAGGCCCTTCAAAATTGCCGCGCAGAATCAAATCCCAACAACGAGAGAGCAATTCTGGATAAGAACGACCCATCTCCTGATCCACAGCACCACCTTGCAAATACCTTTTGCCTTGATCATTCATAAAAACTTCAGCATAGTTTAACTTATCTTTTATGGCAGGATTCTTTGTTAAAAAGTGCTGCAAAGAAACATGGATTAATGCCCATGAGTAATCAATCTTGGTTTTTAAGGTTTCTGCATCTAAGGCAACATACTGATCAAATGTCGACTTAATAAATCCATTAAAAACATGCACATCAATAACACACTCACCCGCTGCATTTTGTGGCATTTTTGTCCGAACTGTTGCATTAAAAGCTTTATGCAGATCTGCCATTTCAGCATGAAACTTTCTTTGGCCCTGAATATCGGCAATAACATGCGACTTTGCGGAACCAGCTGCTGCAGCTGCTCCGAACCGGTAACCCTCAAGATCCTCTTCAGCCAGTCGCGCTGCCATTGCCGCATCTTGTTCTAGTTGTTGTTTACGCACCCGCGCTGCCCTTGCTGCGTATTGGTCTTCCATTAGTCGTTTATGTTCCTCTTCCTGCAACAAAGCCGCTATAGCCGCATCACTACTTTGATCGCCTGTCGCAGCTGGTCTACTTACAGCAGCGGCTGATCCATATGCAGCAACACCAGAAACACCAAGTTTCAATTGATCTGCTCTTTGCTCTTCCGCTCTAATCGCTTCTTGCATTTCTTCTTCAGTAAGACCCCAGTCATTATCAGATCCTTGTACAGCTGACTGAGGCATAGCACCCGTTACTCTGGCAAATTCGTCAGGGGTCAACAACGCAAGTAAAGCTTGTTCTTCCTGAGGCAACATTGCCTGAGAAGTAATAGCAGTTACTATAATAAAAAATAGATATAAATACTTCATTTTAAAATTTTAATTAATTGAATTTGATATAGCACTAAATAAATAATATTCAAGATCAAAAGTTAACTGTTTTTTTATCATTTTGATTAATCTTGACATCTAATCAAGTATCCATACTATCAATTCAAAAAGTGCTTAAAATCCGTCATAACCATGTCAAAACAACCTGAAATTATCACATTTGGCTGTCGGTTAAACACTTTTGAGTCTTCTTTGATGCAAGCCCATGCTAAAGATGCCAATCTCACAGATACAGTTATTATCAACACATGCGCTGTTACTGCAGAGGCTGAGCGCCAAGCCCGGCAAACCATACGCAAACTTAAGCGTGAATACCCTCATAAAAAGATCATTGTCACCGGCTGCAGTGCACAGATACAACCTGAAACCTATGCTAATATGTCCGAAGTCGATCATATTATTGGCAACCAAGAAAAGCTTAAAGCAGCTACCTTTACAAAACTAAATGAAGTATCAGCGCCCCGTATGGACGTTTCAGATATCATGACTGTTACAGATGCAGAAGTTGATATTGTCCCACAAGTTGAAGGCCAAAGCCGTGTTTATCTCGAGGTGCAGAATGGTTGTGATCATCGCTGTACATTTTGTACCATTCCTTTTGGTCGTGGTAATAGCCGCAGCGTACCGATGGGCCACCTTTTCAAACAGGTGCAAACTTATGTCAATCAAGGGTTTAAAGAGGTTGTTTTAACCGGTGTTGATATTACATCCTATGGTCATGATTTGCCTGGCAAACCCACTCTGGGCCAAATGATGCGCCGGCTTCTGGCCCATATTCCAGAACTACCGCGCCTCCGTCTTTCTTCTGTTGATCCAGTCGAAATTGATGAAGATGTTTTCAAACTCCTGGCCACAGAAAAAAGGCTCATGCCCCACCTTCACATCAGTCTACAAGCTGGCGATGATCTTATTTTAAAACGCATGAAGCGTCGCCATCTGCGTCCAGATCTTCTGAAGTTTTGCCAGAAAGCGCGTCAAGCCCGGCCGGATGTTATTTTTGGGGCTGATATCATTGCTGGCTTCCCAACTGAAACTGAAGATATGTTTCAAAATACCCTAGATATCATCGAAGACTGTGATTTAACATTTTGCCATATTTTTCCTTACTCCCCTCGCCCCGGCACGCCAGCAGCCCGCATGCCGCAAGTTGATCGGCCTATCATTAAAGAGCGAGCCAAACAGCTACGCACGGCTGCTCAAACAAATCAAACGAAAAACTTCAAGAAAATGGTTGGTAAAGAAGTAACAGTTTTGGTCGAATCCGATCAAAGAGCCCGGGCTGAAAACTTTATGCCTGTTCATTTATCAACCACAGCAGAGCCTGGTCAATTGATCTCAGTCCTGATAGAGTCTGCAGATGATCAACTTCTTTATGGAACGCCCAGCAAAAATCATTAAGGCCCGCAAATGAACTGGTTCAAAAAACTTAATACAGCTTTCAAAAAATCTTCGTCCAAGATTACCGACAATATTAGCCAGATTTTCACCAAGAAAAAACTGGATGAGGAATCCTTAGAAGCTTTTGAAGATATGTTGATAGAAAGTGATATGGGCATTACAACGGCTCAAAAAATATCCCAAAACCTAAAAAAAACCAGATTTGGTAAAGATGTATCAGAGGAAGAAATTCATAACTTCCTTGCCTCAGAAATTGAATCAATTGTTAAAAAGCGTGAAAAACACCTGGTGCTAGATTTCAATAACACACCACAAGTCATATTAATGGTTGGTGTTAATGGTAGCGGTAAAACCACGTCAATCGCCAAACTTTGCCATACCTGGAAAGATCAAGGCAAAAGCATCTTAATCGCTGCAGCTGATACGTTTAGGGCTGCTGCTATAGATCAGTTGTCCACCTGGGCTGACCGCTTATCCATCCCCATCTATAAAAAATCACCCGGCGCAGATGCAGCTGGCATAGTTTATGAAGCCTACCAACAGGCTAAAAAAGACAATACAGACATCCTTATAATTGACACAGCTGGCCGCCTTCAAAACAATTCATCGCTCATGGCTGAGCTTGAGAAAATCAGCCGTGTGCTTAAAAAGCTTGACCCTAATCTCCCTCATCAATCCCTCCTTGTTTTAGACGGCACAACAGGCCAAAACGCCCTCAATCAAGTTCAAGAGTTTCAAAAAACTGTTCCCATCACTGGTTTGATCATGACCAAGCTAGATGGCACAGCTAAAGGGGGTATTCTGGTCCAAATAGCGGATCAAATTGATATACCAATATATGCAATAGGCGTTGGTGAATCTTTAGAGGACCTAAATCAGTTTGATGCAAAATCCTATGCTGAATCACTAGTAAGTACAAATAACTAGTTTTTTCTTCATGGGTCTACCTTGACAGATCATTCCTAAGCCCTGATACTAAAATCCACTTTTATTAGGCTATATATGTACAGTTTATTACTCAGTTACCTAACTAACTTTGGTGTCTCAAAAGCCCTAGCAATACCTGCTGCAACTTTTCTTTGCTTATTAAGCATCTTTATTTTTGCCTTCCTAGTTCATAAAGTTCTTTCATTTCTTTTTGTTAAACGCATAGAGCGGCATCTTAAGAATCACCCCGCCGTTAGCGCCTCTTTCATGGCTCGTTATCATGGTGTTCAAAAAATATTTTCTTTTATTCCTATTTTTGTGTTGTTTACCATCACACCGATCTTTTTAGATGAAGTCCATAATCCATACTATAAAAGTTTATGGTCTGTTTTTAGTAAAGCCCTATACGTTTATCTCTACTTTAAAATAGCTATGTTAATTAATACCTTTATCCATGTTGGTGAAAAGGTTTACAAAACAAAGCCCATTAGCAAACGTTGGCCCATAAGCACGTACACTCAAACCTTTAAAATGGTTTTATTTGGTATCTTAGCGATTCTTGCTGTATCAACAATTCTCGGCAAATCACCAAGTGCTCTTTTAGCCGGTCTTGGTTTTGCCAGTGGTATCACCATGCTTGTCTTTAAAGACGCCATCATGTCCTTTGCTGCAAATTTTCAAATTTCTTCTCTAAACATTATGAAAGTTGGAGATTGGATTGAAATTCCAAGTGAGAAGATTAGCGGAACTGTAAAAGATATTTCCCTTAGTATTATTACCATAGAAAATTTTGATAAAACCATATCAACTGTCCCTCCTGTTAAGATCGTTAATAACGTGGTAAAAAATTGGGCTGGCATGGAGGAATCAGGTGGCAGACGCTTCACCCCCACTCTTTTGCTTGATACAAACAAAGTTGTTGCTCTAACACCAGAAAAGCTTGAGGAATATAAATCACTACCTGAACTTGAGCAATACATTAAAATAGCTTCAAAAAAACCCGAGAAACATACAAATCTTGGCGCCTTTCGACATTACGCTTTAAATTATCTAGCCGAAGATGATCGCATTCATAGCGAAGGGTTCACAACACTTGTACGTTTGCTTGAGGCAAACTCATACGGTTATCTTCCCCTACAAATATACGCCTTCACCAAAACGACAGATTGGGCTGAGTATGAAAACATTCAAGATGAAATCATTGAGCATCTCATCAGCATGGCACAAAAATTTGATTTAGAGATTATCCGTCGTTAATCAACTTGAACTGATAAAAATCAGAGGTGAATTAAGCCTTAAGCCTATTCAAATTACGAAGATCTATTTCTAGCAAGCTATGCCCCTTTTCGCGTATTATCTTGCTTGGTTGATACATAGGTAAAGCGTCATTGTAATCCCCATGTCCAAAGCGTTTTTGCTCATATATGGGAATGTTTTTACCAATATATTGCTGCACATAAGTATTGATCAGCTTATAGAAAGTTTTTAAGTCCTCTCTTTTGCTTCCACCTTTCAAGGATACATCACCAAATATAATCGCTTTTATTTTATTAAATCTCCCTGTATCAAAAAGACCTTCCAGCTTTTCTCTTAAAACAATCGCCGGTTCATTCACATCTTCTATGAACAGAATTGCATTATCAAAAGAGATATCTTTTAAAACCCCATTAATATTTCTGGCCAAAACGCTAATATTACCTCCAACTACCGGGCCTGATATCATCACATTATCTTTTTTGGCAACTTTATTTATTGGCTTTAACGTGTAGGTTAATTTATCTTCGCTCTGTTTTTTAAGGATTTTAATAATAGGTTTAAGAGAGGCCTTGTAATTCACCTTAGACCCAGTTAAACGATGCCGAATTGGATGCAGTTCTTCGCTTGGCATAAGCATGGGCCCATGAATAAAATACCAGTCATGATGATGCGCCATAAACAAGCCTAAAGCCGTCACATCACTATAACCGACAAGAATTTTCCTTGGAGGCCGCTTTTCTAAGTGGGCATCATGTCTGGAAAATTTTCTTAAAACAGCCTGTGAACCATACCCACCTCTAGCTGCCCAAACGACATGGGAGTCATTCAAAGCACTATTTAAAAAGTGCCTAAAACGCGCTTCATCATCGTTCATGTAAATCGAAAAAGGTGTTGGCTTTTTTGGTTTTATATCTGGATCAGTGCGTGCAATAAATCCTTTTTTACGAATTAGCTTTTTAGCAGCATTAAGAATCTGATTTGGCACAGTGCTTGTGGCTGTCAAAATGTCAACCACAAGGTTTGCTCGAATATCAGATATTGCTATTACCTGGCTAAAAAGTATAGTAATAATAATTAATTTATTCCTAATCATACTCTTCCCTCCCTAAAATAGCATTTGCTTACACAATAAGCGCTTAAATTAATCTGATATATTGGTTCGCAAACCATTGATCAGATCGAAACACCCTGTCGTTTATCTGATGATGTTATCAAATCATCAGCAACAGCTATATCTTTTGCACGCTGATACAGGTTTACTTTTTCAACGGGTTTTGGCATTTGCACCAAAGCATGTTTTAACACTTCATCAAAATGCTTTACTGGAATAATATCAATAGCACTTTTAACGTTCTCAGGAATTTCAGCTAAGTCTTTTTTATTCTCATATGGAATAAGAACCTTCTTAACTTGACCACGAACAGCAGCAAGAAGTTTTTCCTTTAATCCACCTATTGGTAAAACCCGTCCAATAAGGCTTATCTCCCCCGTCATAGCTACATCATGCCTTACTGGAATTTCAGAAAAAACAGAAACCAGAGAGGTAGTAATGGCAATGCCGGCAGAAGGTCCATCTTTTGGTGTTGCACCCGCCGGCGCATGAACGTGAATATCATGCTGTAAGAACATTTGTGGCTCAAGGCCGTACTTCTCAGCCGAAGAACGAATAAAGCTGAGGGACGTCTTAATAGACTCTTGCATCACCTCACCAAGCTTACCAGTAAGGTTGATTTTACCTTTCCCATAGCTGATCGCAGCCTCGATTGGCAACATATCGCCACCAACTTCCGACCAAGACAACCCAGATGTTACACCCACAAGGGCTTTTTGAGATGCTGATTCAAAGGTATACTTTTGTGGGCCAAGATATTTTTCAAGGTGTGCTTTTGTAAGAGTATGTTTGGTTTTCTGCTGATCATATATCTCACGTAATGACTTACGTGCTAGTGCAGAAAGCTCTCTTTCTAATCCACGTACACCTGATTCGCGCGTATAATGACGAATCAACAATTCAATGATTTCTTTTTTCAGAGAAAATTCTTGAGCAGACAATCCAGTGCGTTCACGAACTTTTTTAATAAGATGTCCTTGCGCAATTGCCAGTTTTTCTTCTTCCGTATACCCTGAAAGGGGGATTATCTCCATTCGATCCAAAAGCGGTCTTGGAATGTCATAAGAGTTTGCTGTTGCAATAAACAGAACCTGGGACAAATCATAATCAACTTCAAGA
>DLRV01000015.1:0-31938 GCA_002500565.1 Holosporaceae bacterium UBA7879 | reverse complement strand
CTTCAAGATAATGATCGTTAAATTCTTTGTTTTGGCTTGGGTCCAAAACTTCTAACAAAGCCGATGTTGGATCGCCGCGCCAATCAGATCCCATTTTATCAATCTCATCAAGGAGAATAAGGGGATTTGATTTCTTAACTTTCTTCATTCCCTGGATCAAACGTCCTGGCATAGCACCAATGTACGTGCGACGATGGCCTCTTATTTCAGCCTCATCCCGCACGCCACCTAAAGAAATCTTCAAGAACTCACGGCCAGTTGCTTCAGCAATCGATCGACCGAGTGATGTTTTTCCAACCCCTGGAGGACCAACAAAACAAATCACCTGGCCGGCTGCTTTTTTCAAACGCTTCTGCACAGCCAATAAATCCAAAATTCGCTCTTTAACCTTGGCCAGGCCATGATGGTCTCGATCTAGTATTTTTAGTGCTTTATCCAAATCAAAAGATAGCTTTGAAGGCTCACTCCATGGAATATCAATAAACCACTCTAAATATCCGCGGATAATAGACGCCTCAGAAGACATTGGATTCATCTGACTGAGTTTTCTTAATTCAGCATCTGTTTTTTGGCGTGCTTCTTTTGTCAGCTTTTTCTTGGCGAGTTTAGCTTTCAATTCTTGAAGCTCATTCCCCTCTTCGCCGCCATCTTGCTGACTCAATTCCTTTTGAATAGCCTTCATCTGCTCATTCAAGTAGTATTCACGGTGCTTCTTTTCCAATTCTTTCTTTACTTTTCGATGCACACGTTCTTCAACCTTCATAGCATCCAACTCAACCAGTATGGCTGATAAAAGTTTTTCCAGGCGTTGCAAATGCCCGGGCATCGCCAAAAGCTCTTGTTGAACATCCAAATCAACTGTCGTTTTTGAGGTTATTAAGTCAATAAGCTTAACAGGATCCTTCTCTTTGCTTACCATAGCAATAAAATCGGGCGAGATCCGCTTATTGTAATTTGCATACGTCAGAAAGTTTTGCACCAGGGAATCAAGCAAAGTCATCGGTATGGATTGCTCAGACTCACCGTAAGGTTGTAATGAAGCAAAACCCAAACCTGCTTTTTTCTCAAACCCTGTGACTTGCGCTCTTTCTTCACCTTCAACCAATACTTTTAGCGTCCCATCAGGCAAATGAATCACCTGATGAATGGTTGCAATCACGCCCACATCATGTAAATCCTTCAAACTTATATCTGGATTTTCATCTTCTGGTTTTTTTTGCAGAACAAGGAAAAGCTTATTACCAGTTTCTAGCGCATGCTCAACAGCATGAACAGAAGCTTCACGCCCCACAAAAAGTGTCATCACCATATGCGGAAAAACAACAGTATCTCTTAGTGGAATAAGAGGCAAAGATTGATCAAAAACTTTTTCATCAATCATAGCTTAAGCCGACTCCTTTTCAGAAGAGATGGCTTTTTTCTGAGCACCCCGCAGCAATCGAGCAACATTTGGATCTTTCACATCTTGAACATCAATTGAGATTTTCTCAATCCCTTCATAATCTGGCAGTTCGTACATTAAATCCAACAAGCATGCTTCTAAAATCGAACGCAATCCACGCGCACCTGTTTTACGCTTCAAAGCCTGCTGGGCAATGTAATGAAGCGCTGCATCTGTAAAAGACAGCTCAACATTTTCCATGGCAAACAAAGCTTGATACTGCTTCACAAGAGAGTTTTTTGGATCTGTTAGAATTGTAATTAATGCTTTTTCGTCCAAATCTTCAAGGGTCGCAATGATTGGAAGTCGGCCAACAAATTCAGGAATCAAGCCAAATTTAAGCATATCTTCAGGTTCAACATTTTTCAAAATTTCACCTGTTTTGCGATCCTCAGGACGATTCACCTCTGCGCCAAAGCCTATCGATGATTCCTTACCACGTTGGGCAATAATCTTTTCCAATCCGGCAAATGCCCCACCACAAATGAAAAGAATGTTTGTGGTATCAACCTGTAAAAACTCTTGTTGTGGATGTTTTCGTCCGCCTTGAGGCGGCACAGAGGCAACCGTACCCTCCATAACTTTAAGGAGCGCCTGTTGTACACCTTCTCCTGAAACATCGCGTGTGATGGATGGATTGTCTGTTTTACGGGTAATTTTATCAACTTCATCAATGTAAACAATGCCACGCTGTGCTTTTTCAACATCGTAATCAGCGGCTTGTAAAAGCTTAAGAATAATATTCTCAACGTCTTCGCCCACATACCCAGCTTCAGTCAACGTCGTAGCATCCGCGATAGCAAATGGAACATCAATAATGCGCGCCAAGGTTTGTGCTAATAATGTCTTTCCACAACCTGTTGGGCCTATTAGCAAAACGTTCGACTTCGAAAGCTCAACAGCATCTTTACCGCCACCCTGCGCCAGGCGCTTATAGTGGTTATGAACAGCAACCGAGAGGATACGCTTTGCATGCTGTTGGCCAATTACATATGAATCAAGAACTTGGCAAATATCACTTGGCGCTGGCACCTTTGTCGGATCTTTAAATGACTCTTTGGCTTCCTCTTTGATGATATCTTCACAAAGTTCCACACATTCATCACAAATAAAAACAGACGGACCTGCAATAAGCTTTTTAACTTCATTTTGGCTTTTGCCGCAGAAAGAGCAGTATAAAACCTTTGAATCTTCAGAATCTTTTTTAGATGTCATATTTTTACACCTTAATCATATCGATCTAAGCTTACCTGAACTATCAACGCGAGCCAAGCAATAACGGTTATTTTTGCAACCTAAGATTTATTCAGAGAAACTTTAGGGCGCTTTGTCACAATTTGATCAACCAGACCAAACTCTTTAGCCTCTTCTGGACTCATAAAACGATCCCGTTCCATAACCGTTTTAATCTCTTCTAAGGGCTTACCAGTTAATTCATGATAAATCCGGTTAAGAATATTTTTCTGCTCAACCATTTCTTTTGCATGGATTTCAACATCAGTTGTTTGACCGCGATATCCACCACCATGAGGTTGATGGGTCATAATCCGTGCATGTGGTAAAACAAATCGCTTGCCTTTTGCGCCAGCTCCCAACAAAAGCGATCCAGCTGAAGCTGCTAATCCAAAACATAAAGTTGCCACATCTGGGCGGATATAATTCATTGTATCATACATCCCCAACGCAGAATGAACCACCCCCCCTGGTGAATTGATGTACATGTAAATATCCTTGTTAGGATTTTCTGATTCTAAAAAGAGCATTTGTGCACATACAAGACTTGCAACAGCATCATCAATGGGACCAACAATAAAGATAATCCGCTCTTTTAAAAGGCGCGAGTATATATCATAAGAACGCTCTCCACGGCTTGTTTGTTCAACAACCATTGGCACCAAAGTGCTCATATGTTTTTCAAATGCATCAATCGTCATTATACTTTCCTCTATATAAGTTTTAAGTTAAGCGCTTTGGCGTTGGTCAACCATTTTTTTCAACTCATCAATTGTGACAGCCTTTGGCTTATCTTCAAACTCGGCTAACAAACTGTCAATCACTTTTTCCTCAATAATAGGCGCTCTCAACATGTTCACAGCCTCTGGATTTTTGTTATAATAATTAATCACAATCTGCTCTTGACCTGCATATGAACGTGCTTTTTCCATTACAGCTTGTTCAAGCTCTTGTGGGCTCACAACAATATTTCTTTTGCGTGCAGTATTAGACAAAATAAGCCCCAGCTTTACCCGCCTTTCAGCTTTCGGATAATACTCAGCCCGAAGTTTTTCTTTTTCTTCTTTTGTCATTTTCTCAGCAGAGGCTTTTTGGTTTTGCAACTCAGTACAAATTACATCGAATTCTGCTTCTACCATTTGCTTTGGCAATTGAATTGTCATTAGTTTATCTAATTGTTCAAGCAAATCATGCTTTTCAACATCCCGCGCAAAGCGCTGGTAGTCTTCTTTCAAACGCGCTTTAAAACCATCTTTCATTGCCTGGACAGAGTCGTAACCATATTTTTTAGCCAGTGTATCATTTAGCTCAGCCGGCTTTTTTTCAAGTATAGATTTTAAAGTCACCTCAAAAACAACAGGCTTACCCGATAAGCTTTCTTCATGATACCCCTCTGGAAAAGCCAGGTTTAGCGTTACTTTTTCGCCGGGTTTTACGCCAATCAAGCCTTCTTCAAAACCATCGATCAAAGACTTGCTCCCAAGCTCCAGCTCAAAATCAGTTGCTTTACCATTATCCAAGGCCTTACCATCGACAAATCCATCAAAATCAATTTTGACAAAATCACCTTTTTTAGCAGCACGCTGTGTTTTCAGAGGTTCTTTTGTGCCCATTTCACTACAAGCGAGGTCTAAAACTTCGGTAACTTTCTCATCTCCGACTTGCACATCCAAACGTTGAACTTTTAATTTTTTCACATCAACATCATTAATTTCAGGCAGTGATTCGACAGTCATTTTAAATTTAAAATCTTTACCGTCTTCATAAGAGCCAGCGTCAATCTTTGGTTGCATTGCAGGGTTGATTTTGTGATCTGCTAGCGCCTTTTTTACAGCTTCTTGAAGCAACTTATCCATGGTTTTTTCAAGAGCAACATCACCATATTTTTGTTTCATAACAGTTAGAGGTACTTTACCTGGCCTGAAACCCGCCACCGTGGTTGTCTTAGCTGCCTCTGCTAAGTGCGCATCAATCCTCTCTGCGATAAGTGAGGCTGGTATTGTAATGTCAAAAGTATTTTCGAGCTGATCTTGGTGAGAAAGCTTAATATCCATAATTGTGCTACCTTACGTTTTAATGATTTTTCAAAGCTGAGCGCTACCTAAAGAATTTGTGGTACGGGTGGAGGGACTTGAACCCCCACGACTTGCGTCACTAGAACCTAAATCTAGCGTGTCTGCCAATTCCACCACACCCGCATATTGTGTTCGAGATTTTGCTTATCATTTACATCAGATATATGCAAGAGAAAAGCTTATTCAAGTTGTATTGCTTCACTCTCACAAACATATTAAGATCAGTCTAATAAACAATTCAAGGTAAAACATGTTTGACAATAAAACATTCAACACACTTATATTTTCAGCTGCTGTGGTGACTTTTGGTTACTTTATTTCTAATGGCCTAATTTTCTTTAATTCAGGGCACAATAAATCCGTAAATGTCAAAGGACTTGGTGAGCGAACAATTAAAGCGGATCAAGCTTTTTGGAGTATTTCTTTTGAATCAGAGGGCAATACTTTCGAAGAAGCGCGAAAAAAATTCCATCAAGACTCAGAATCTCTTCGCCAATTCTTAAAAGAACAAGGTTTTACTGAAAACGATTTTTCCTTTAGCCCTCCTGTGCCATCAACAAAAAAAGAAAGTTTTTATGATGACAAGCGCCACAAAGATATAACAACAAAAACAACGCATGTTATTTCTTCGAAGGTTACTGTTCAGTCCACTAATGTTGAAAAAATTGCCTCTGCATCAAAAAATACAACAGCACTGTTAGATAAAGGAATTATTATTGCTGGAAAAAATGATCATAATTACAATGTACGCCAAGAAGCAAACCCACGTTATATTTTAACAGCATTTGATAAATACCGGCCCGAACTTTTGGCTGAAGCCGTGCAGAGTGCGCGAAACATGGCCTCAAAACTTGCGCAAGATGCCGGCGCAAAAGTTGGCAGCATAATCAATGCTGATCAGGGCAACTTTTCTATACAAAACCCAATCAGCAGCAACGATCCAGAAGAAGCTTCAATTACGAAAAAGATTCGTGTTGTTAGTCATTTAACCTACGAGCTTTTGTAAGTTATAAAACTCTTTAAATCTCTGAGCGCTGCTTATCAAACCGATAATGCCCTATAATTTTCCATGGGGCATTATCTCCACTAAAAAGCATGGCCAAATTTTCTTCAACAGCCCCATAGCCAATGTTATGAACAACCCTAACCTTATCAGCATCAACTTCACTCACAACTCCAATATGCTTTAAGGGCGCTGACTTATCATCGGCAGAAATATCCCAGACTACAATATCTCCTGGTTTAAACTCTACCGCATCCCGTAACTCATAGCCATGTCTTTTAAAAAATGTCATAAGGTTTGGCACACGGCGGTGATCAATGTTTTTGTCAGGCTTTTTCAACCCCCAAAGTTTTGGATAAGCTGACCAGTTTTCCTTCATGTCTTCATGAACTAATTTTTGCAAATCATACCCACAGCAAGCCCGGAATGCACGGATAACAACATCAGAGCACACACCCGTTTCTATTGGAACATCGCCCATTGGACAAGGCAATCTTTTATAGGATGGATCATAACTAGTCGTGACACCAAGTTGACTCCTTGCGGCCGATATAATCTTTCCTGCTGTATAATTTTGAATATTTGCATAAGCTGCCTGAACTAGAAAAAGTAAAGCAACAAATCGCATAAAGATCACTCGATATTATTTAGCTAGTGGATCTATTATTCTCTCTGGCATTTTCCCTTCAGTCATTTCATTCAATGTTTCAAGAAACTGCCGAAGCTTACGCTTTTGTCCTACTGTGCCAGAAGTATTTAGATCATTTATTTGAGTGAAAAAATCTCCCTTACGTTTGTTTTGCAAAGCACTTAATGATAACCCTGCACATCTTTTTCTTTGTTCTTGACTAAATAATTTAGACCTCAATATATAAAGCGTTCCCTGATAGTTCATACCGCAGTCTTTTTCAACCTGCCGTGTACGTTCTTGAAGCTCTTGTATTGCATTTTCCTCTTCTTCATCACCTTGTAGGTTTTGGGGTGCTACTCTCTTTTTAGATTTAGCCCTTTTCGAGATTTCATCAAGCTCAGCCTCTGTATAATATTGGCCGCCTTCTTCTCTCTGCACCTTCTGTGGGATATTTAGCCGCGCTAAAAGGTTATTAAATACATTCTCATCGCCGGGTTGAACCTTGCCTGATTTCTTGCCATTTTTTAAACGGCTTAAATGATCATCAATCACCCGACCTACAGCAGACTTTTGACGATCTGTTAAAGTGGGCTTCCAGGCGCCAATAACACCTGTATTGCTTTGCCATTGTTGTTTCGCCATCTCTGCGCACGCCAATTCGCCAAAATCCATTTCCGTTAAAATACCCAGAACAGTTGTTTCTTTACAAACAGAGGGAGCGTTAGAAAGGCCTGGCCTTGCAAACCAATCATCTTGATCTTCAAACTCAACGCCTGGCTTTTTCAAGCTGTCTTTATCAAATCCTTTGATTTGTTTTTGCAAGGCTGGATTCATTACTTTTCGCTCAGGTTTTGGCGCCGGCAGCGCCAACATTGGCCTAGCCTCAACAGGCGGCAAAACAACTAAGGCCCGCAATAAACCTTTAATTTCCCTCGTCTCAGCTGGCAGTAATGGCTTATTCATTTTAATTTTTCCAAACGCCCCTTTTAATCCATCCAATATAGCCGGTGATAAAACCACTCCTTGAGGCTCTCTAGCAGTCATTGACTTTATATTCCCTTGATAGGGAACCAACGCCAAGCCCATTTCTTCTGCTGTTTTTGATTTTTCAGCCTCCTGTTTCATCAGATGTTTTTTGGCAACCTCTTTTGGAAGCTGAACATGAACCATAACCGGCTGCACATACTGACCACCAGTATGTGGCACAATTGCTAAATGATTCTTATTGTCTTGCGGTTTAGCGGGTTCAGGGGCTTTCGGTAATCTAAAGGCTAGCGTACGCAGAAATTTAGCCACTTCAGGGTCCAGTTTTGCAACCCCCTTTTTGGGATTGGGCTGTTTTACAAAATCTACAATTTTACCAACTTGTGCTTGCGTGACTTTGATCTCTACTTTTTTCAAAGTTGCTTTATCAAACCCTCTAATTTCATCTTGTAAGGCTGGGTTCATCATTTTTCGCTCAGGTTTAGGCGCCGGCAAAGCCAACAATGGTTTTGGTTCTGCTGGTAGCACTATAACTTTTTTTAATAATCCGCGCATGAAAGAGTCCTCACGTGCACTTAAAGGTCTTTTTGTGAGAACTTTACCCAAAGCATTCCGAAATTTACCAATGTCTCCTGCGGGCAGAGTAAAGGTTAAGCTTCTAACATTTTGTTCTGGCTTATAGGGCACTATTGCCAGTCCCCTCTCCTCAGCTGTTTTCTCTTTAGCTGGTTCAGGCTTACCAAAGTGTTTAACCATAAATTCTTTTGGTAAATTCACTTGAACAACAACTGGTTTAGGATGCGCTTTTTCCTGGCCCTTGCCTCGATACGGGACCAAAGCCCCAGATTTTGGATCATGCGGCATAACAACCTGTTTGGGCAGTTGTCTGTTTAGGTTTTTCAAAAATTCAACCACAGCTGGATGTATCCAAATTTTTTGCGGCTGTTGCCCAGGATTTGGTGGACTCACAACACGTTGAATTTCTTTAACCTGCTCAGATGTTAAATCAATATGAGCCTTTTTTGCAGATGGTCCGTCTGTATCAAGCGATTCTTTATCTCTCTGCCGTTTTCGTGAAGCGTCATCAAAATCAGACGATGTTTCAACTTCTGCATCCCAAGTGGGCAAGTTTTGCACATCAAGCCCCTGTACCTGCAACACCCGCGCAATGCGCAGATTAGAAAACTTCTGCTGCGCAGCCACGTGCTTTATCACCCCCTGAATAACACCTTTATAGCTCATCTCCACTTGGCCATCTCTGGCCTTACTGCTTTTATGCGGCGCTAAATCAGCATCCACTTTATAAACTCGGCCCTCAAGTTTTTCAGCTTTTGTATTATAAGCTTTAACAATTGGATTTTTCTTTTGTGGCGTATTTAAAGCGCTACGAAATTGTACTGCGCATACTACAGCCTCTTTATCACCAGCCAACATCCGCATAACAGTTGCATCCAAATTTTTCATGCATGGCGCAGCTTTCAGCTTATCAAAGTCAATTTCAACCTGTTTAGTCACACGCTGTTGCCGTGGCTGTCTGAATTTAATTTTGCGTGCTAAGACTGATAGTTTGGTGTTTTCAGCATATTTGCCTTTAACGGCAGCAAAGAACTGCTTTAAGACATACGCATCACTGGTTTTTTTTGTTTTTTTGTTTACGGCGTCAATCTCATCTGAAAATTCCTGCTCAGCAGTATTAATAGTTGTATTATAACTAACGCCCTTCGTTGCCAAAACCAGCAAACCCATAACAATATTCCGATCGGCTTTATCTTCTAAAAGCGCCAGTTCCAAAAGGGTTTTGCTTTGTGGGCCACGTCTTAGGTCTGCTAAAAAGTGCTCAGCACATGAAGACTGATCTTGAGCTTCAGCAATGTAATCCCGTAAATCCAAACTACAACTTGCATCAATACGCAAACAAAAAAATGTTAAAAAACAAAGGAATAAAAAATGGCGCAAATCTGCCTCCTCTCAAAGTACATGTTAATGCTAATTTCAGAACTGATTAAAAACAAGGGAATAATTTATACCAGCATGCCGCATGCCAACTATTTGAATTAACTTTGAATCGTGATATCTTGAATAATAACAAAGTTCAGGTTCTTCATGTCACAATTGCCTTTTCCAGCTGATTACGTCTATAAACCGCTGAAGCTTATTGCCAAAGACCCTGAAGATTTAAAAGTTATTTCAACTCTTCTGCAAGATAGCATCATCACAAATAAAACAATTAAGCATGACAAAGGGGCTAATCAACTTTCATTTTTAGCTAATCGCTTTCGTTGGGAGTTAACCAGCACACCAGATCCCTACGATGAATACGAACGAGTTTTTGCTCTTGTGGTGTTTGATAATGTTACAAATGTTTGTTTTGAAAAAATAAATCCAAAAGATTCCGAAGTGCATCATAACCTTCTTGGTGTAATAATGCAAAGTAGTGGAAACGTTGTTTGTCACTTCTCGGATGATGCAAAAATCATACTTAAATGCAGCAATCTTCATGTTCGTCTAAAAGATGTCTCCGATCCTTGGCCATCAGAGCACAAACCAAAACATCCAGAAGTTGACGAAAACGCATAAAAAAAAGCTGGAAAAATACAGATTTGTCTCGTAAGTTACGTTTTATCTTATGCGCCCGTAGCTCAGTGGATAGAGCAGAAGCCTTCTAAGCTTAAGGTCGGGGGTTCGAATCCTCCCGGGCGCGCCACTTTTACTTTTAAAATAATCACAACATTTAATTGCCAGTAAGACACAAAAAAAAGGGCAGATAAAAGAATTCTCTGCCCCCTTTTTGTAGTATATTTTTGTTAATAAACTACTGCTTTGAAGGAACCTTGTAAGATCTGCCAGTATGGAAAGCATGACCCAGTTCACGACCTACTTGCTGTGTTGCACTGTTCCATGCTTGATATGCTTGCTGAAGATTATGGGCGTCTTTTAGCACTACCTTGTCACCGTCTTGCAAAACAAACAATGTTCTGAACAGTTCAATGGCTTCTTCAACATGAACTTTTCGCATCAAACGACCCTCGTTTGAATTAATTTCCGTTACATATTTTTCAACTTGCTTGTGATGAGTTGGCATTCCATCTGCAACGTAACGGGCTATTAAAGCAAGAATTTTATTAATGCCAGAAAGAAGGACCTTATCACCTGTGGTATCATCTTTTAGAAGGTTCTTATTAATATACTTCAAACTTTTAACAAGCTCGTTTTTGTCACTACTAGACATTTTAACTTTCTCAGCCTTGTTAGCAAAAATACGCAAACATTTTTGGAAGTTTTTGTTTTCTGCCCTTTCTACGTAATCAGAGTTAAAAAGAATTAAGTACATCTCTTTTAATGTGAACATAGACATACTGTCTGCGCATGCGCTTGGCTTAAGACTTGCATAGCTGTATTGAGCCAAGTTAGGTTCAGACGTTGACAAAGACGTCTTAGCTAGGGTTTGACCGCTTAACAAAACAGTTCCAGCTAAAGCTATCATACTTAACTTATTCATGCCATTTCCTTTCTTTACTATTAAATATAGTGGAACATTTTATAAAAGTACTGTCAACCATAGACTACTATGAGATGTCATATGTAAACCTACTAATGATTTGCTTGGTAATATAAAAAGAAAGTCCCAGGATTTAATGATACAAAAAATGACTTATAGACGGTGATAAAAACCAGCATATTACAAAGGCGCAGCCTTAGTTGTTTTGTTCTAACGAATGTATTTAAGCACAAATTGAAAATGTATTTCTAGTTACTATCATCTCCATTACCCACTCTCATTTTAAGCGCATTCATATATGTATCCAACAGTGCTTCTTGCTCTTGAAAATCATCTTGATCCATTTTACGAATTTTAATGATTTGACGAATAGTTTTAGTATCATATCCAACCGATTTTGCCTCGGCATAGACTTCACGGATGTCCGTTGAAATAGTGGCTTTTTCTTCTTCAAGGCGTTCAATTTTTTCAATAATATTTTTTAATTGTTCCGATGATATCGACATAGTCTTCCTCTTACTTATTTTTGTATTCCAATAGTTTTTTCAAGACAGCTTCTACTCCCTTATTTGTCTTTGTACTTAGGGGTAAAATCTCGGCTGATGTATGCTCGGCTAGTTCTTTTATTTTATCAAGCACATCAGCCTGTGATAGCAAATCAACTTTATTAAAAACAATGATTTCGTCCTTTTTCTCAAGATCAAAACCATAGGATGAAATTTCATGACGAATGGTTTGATAAGATTGCACCACATCTTCTGCAGAGGCATCGATAACATGCAACAGCACACGACATCTTTCAATGTGCCCTAAAAAGCGCGTCCCAAGGCCAACACCCTGATGCGCTCCCTCTATCAAGCCCGGAATGTCAGCAATAACAAACTCATCATAATTCATGCGCACAACACCTAATTGGGGGTGCAATGTTGTAAACGGATAATCAGCAACCTTGGGTTTTGCTCCACTCACAGTTCGCAAGAAGGTTGATTTACCCGCATTGGGCAAACCGATAATCCCTACATCAGCAATTAACTTGAGTCGTAGCCACACCCACATGCTTTGAAATGCCTCGCCCGACGTTGCACGTCTGGGTGCTTGTTGCACAGAAGATTTAAAATGGATATTACCCTTGCCGCCATGACCGCCTTTTAACAAAACAACTTCCATATCTGGTTTATCCAAATCTAATAAAAGTGTTTTCTTATCATCCGCAATGACCTGCGTCCCAATCGGCACCTCCAAAATCAAGTCTTTGCCCGACCGCCCGGTGCGTTGGCGCCCTGCTCCGTTTTGTCCACGCTCTGCCTTGAAGTGTTGCTGATAACGAAAATCAATTAACGTGTTCAAACCTTGCACAGTTTTAAAAATGATATCGCCGCCACGGCCGCCATCACCTCCATCAGGCCCGCCAAATTCAATGAACTTTTCCCGGCGAAAACTGACACAGCCATCACCGCCAGCCCCGCTTTGTACATAGACTTTTGCTTCATCAAGAAATTGCATGGCTCAGACCTTCCGTCCTCAAAGATTAAACTAATTTTGCACAATCTTAGTTGGGGCTGCTTGTGGCTTTGGCGGCAACTTTTTCAAACCCAACTCTTTCAATTGTTCGTCCGTTACATTATTTGGCGCGCCCATTAATAAATCTTCTGCTTTTTGATTCATCGGGAAAGCAACAACCTCACGCAAGTTCGGCTCATCAGCTAACAACATAATCATTCGATCAAACCCTGGGGCACATCCACCGTGTGGCGGTGCACCAGCTTTCAAGGCATTCACCATCCCAGAAAAGTTTTTATCTACATCTTCAGGTGAATACCCAGCAATTTCAAATGCCTTATAAAGCGTAGAAACAGAATGATTTCGAATCGCGCCACTCGACAGCTCAATTCCATTGCACACAATATCATATTGTTGCGCCAACACATCTAGAGGCGACAAATTATGGAGGGCCATTTCACCACCCTGCGGCATAGAAAAGGGATTATGGCTAAAATCAATTTTACCAGTTTGCTTATTAAGCTCATACATTGGGAAATCAACAATCCAACAAAATTCAAACGCATCATTTTTAATCAGATCCAATTCTTGCCCCAGCTTTGTCCGCACTGCACCGGCAAATTCAGCCACCTCATCTGCTTTGTCACAAACAAAAAAAGCACTATCTCCCGGACCAAGGTTCATTTCCACTTGCAATTGCTTTAACCGCTCATCATCTAAGTGCTTAGCAATTGGGCCTTTGGATTCCGCTTCACCAAAAACAATATATCCAAGGCCTGGCTTGCCATGATCGCGGGCCCAAGAGTTTAAGTCATCAAAAAACTTACGGGGGCGTGACCCTGTTCCAGGCCCTGGGATGGCGCGCACAACAGAACCTTTCTCAACAAGATTAGCAAAAACAGCAAAGCTTGATCCCCTAAATACTTCTGTCACATCGGTAATCAGCAAAGGGTTACGCAGGTCAGGTTTGTCACTACCGTATTTAAGCATCGCTTCTTTATAAGGAATACGAATAAATGGATAAGGCGATACCCGCTTGTTACCAAACTCAGTAAAGATCGCATGCAGCACAGGCTCTAAGGCAGCAAAAACATCATCCTGGGTTACAAATGACATTTCCATATCAAGCTGGTAAAACTCCCCTGGAGAGCGATCAGCCCGCGCATCTTCATCACGAAAGCAAGGCGCAATTTGGAAATACTTATCAAATCCTGAGATCATCAAAAGCTGTTTAAACTGTTGCGGCGCTTGAGGTAAAGCATAGAACTTACCAGGGTGCAAACGACTTGGCACTAGAAAGTCGCGCGCCCCTTCAGGCGAACTCGCTGTCAAAATTGGCGTTTGAATTTCCAAAAACCCCTGCTCAACCATTAACTGACGCGTGCGCTGCAACACCTGGCTCCGCATCACAATATTGTTATGAATCTTTTCACGGCGCAGATCAAAGAAACGATTTTTCAAACGTATTTCTTCAGAATATGGGCCATCACTATTCACCTGCAAAGGCAAGTCAACACAGGGTGATTCCGTATGAATGCCAGTGATCTTAACTTCAACCTCACCGGTTTTCAGATCAGCATTAACAGTTTGCGGCGTTCTCTGCACCACTTCACCAGAAACTGTTACAACACTTTCCAGCTTGCAGGCCTCAGCTTGCTCAAACAGGGGGTTGGTCGAATCAATCACACACTGGGTAATACCGTAATGATCACGCAAATCAACAAACAACAAATGTCCATGATCACGCTTTCTATGCACCCATCCTGATAAACGAACATGGGCTCCAACATCAGCAGTTGAAAGCTGGCCACAAGTATGAGAGCGGTACGGGTGAAGAGACATGAGATATCCTAAATTTCTTCTTCAAATTTATAGGGAAACAAGCCCTTTTAATCAAGATATATTGTCTTCCTCTCAAAAACGCTTTAAAGAAATTTCTTAATCTGTTTCGGAAAATTCTTTGCCCCGCGAACAGAACCGTGTATAAATTCGGGGGTAGTGAATAAATCAGGAAGTCCATGGCCCGCGTTGAACTTAAAAACATCAAAAAATCCTTTGATAGCACAGAGGTTCTGCATGACATCAACCTAACCATCGAAGACCACGAATTTTGTGTTTTTGTTGGCCCCTCCGGCTGTGGTAAATCAACCCTCTTGCGTTTGATTGCCGGTTTGGAAGATATTGATAATGGCCAAATTCTAATCGGTGGACAATGTGTTAACGCTCAGCAACCTGCTAAACGCGGTGTGGCTATGGTTTTTCAATCCTATGCTCTATATCCTCATATGACGGTATATAACAACATAGCGTTCGGAATTCGTAATATTGGCAGCAAATCGCTGATTAAACAAAAGGTGCATGAAGTTGCTGAAATTCTCAAAATCGATTCTTTGCTTGACCGTAAACCAAAACAACTCTCTGGCGGTCAGCGTCAACGCGTTGCCATTGGCCGGGCGATTGTTCGTGATCCGCATGTGTTTTTGTTTGATGAACCTCTTTCAAACCTAGATGCTGGCCTGCGTGTTGAAATGCGCATGCAAATTGCCCGCATGAAAAGCCGCCTCAACAAAACCATGATTTATGTCACCCACGATCAAGTAGAAGCTATGACATTGGCTGATAAAATCGTTGTTTTGCAAAGTGGTCGTATTGAGCAAGTCGGCACTCCCCTAGAGCTATACAATAATCCTCGCAATTTATTTGTTGCTGGTTTTCTTGGCTCACCGCGCATGAACTTCATTTCTGTCAAAGCTGAAAAAGGTACTGGCAAAAAAGTCAAAGTCACCTTGCCCTCTAGCAAAACTTTATCCATTGAAGCTGAAGCAGATAAAAGCATCAAAAAAGCCATTCTTGGTATTCGCCCTGAACAATTTACCGAATGCTCTGAAAAAGACAGCCTGATAAGCGGCAAGGTCAGGATTGTTGAGCATCTTGGTAGTGAAATCTATGCCTATATTACCCTACCTAACAGCAGCAAATCAATCATGGTCCGCACCGCAGGCGATCACTCTGTAAAAATAGATGACGTTATGCACTTTACGCTTAACCCTGAAGCAGCGCATTTATTTGATGCTAAAACGGAAGAGGCTCTAACCAGTAAGAATCTCGGCTGATTTTTTATATTTCATTCGCAAATAAAAAACCAGCATAGCGAATGACCCATAACAAATCACAGCGTAAAGTGGATACATCATGTTGGCATAGTTAAATGCATCAAATGAAAATAAAGATGAAAAATATTTAAGCCCTGCCAACATATAAAAAAACGCAGATTCGCTGTATGGATCTTTCACGCCTTTAACAAAGGTTGGAACAAAAGCAATAAACTCAACAAGGATCAAAAGCAAAACGCTGTAAAGCGTATCATTGGAAAAATACCACAGCCCAATTGCCACCATCGAGGCAATCAGAACAAACCGATCTTTCCCGCGCCACCGCAGTTTATGCCCACGAAAAAGACTCAAAGTTCCAATAACAACAAGAAACAAACACGTTATAAGCGACGCATGCGCCCCTTTACCTGCATTTTCTAAGTGCTGCGCCCCAAACACAATAAATGCAACGAGTGACCACAGATACCACGTCAAAGGGTAAAGCTTAACGCCCCCAGTAAGGATGCGTCGGATCAGGTAAGCATAAGATCCAAAGGTAACAATTAATAACAGGATATAGATTTTGATTATTCTCTTAATTAATCAAAGCATATTATTGTTGGGGTCATAAAGTCGAGAAAAAACTTTACGGCCCAGCCAATGCACTATCCGTTCTTAAAAGGCACGCCTTTAAAGTAGGCATCCGCAACATCTGTTAAAGGCACAGTCACACAACTCCGCAAATTAGCTCGTCTGAGCCAGCCCAGGGTTGTGTATATCCCCTCCTTTTCTTGCTCGGCTGCTTCGGGGTTTGGATAAATAATAAAATCGGCATACCATCGTCCTCCCAATCTATTAATTGTTTTGCCCTTACCTTGCTCAACCCTTCGATGAACCTTATTAAAGTATTTATCGGCGCCTGGAAATGATTTCAGAAATATTTGTTTTACGTATTCAAACGGAACCATCATAAAAAAGTATTTCTTGGGATAAACATGATCCATCACAGCTGCTGAAAAGGAACTAAGAAACATACTTAAATGTGGATAGTGACTAATATTGATTGAATTATTTCTGCGCCCATCATGAGACTCTTTGTAAAACATGTTTCTAAAAATTCCCAAATTTTCAACAATCGGCACAGAAGATTCCGTGGCAGAGCTCGCCATAATAATAATATGTTTGGTGAAAAAATAGAGGATTTTCGAAGTATTAGCTGTCATATCATTAAAATCTTCAACGGAATCAAACTTGTGATCTGTGATAAAACAAATCCATAAGTCAATCTCTGAAGTAAACTCCCCCTGAATACGTAAAAGCGCATCATATGTGTTTTTGTCTTTTGTAAAAGTTGGCATAGAGTCAACCACACCCAGAAACTTCCACCATTTTTCAGCTTTTTTTGATGCATCAGATCCATAAGTTGGTTCTTTTTCACCTTTAACCTTAACCATCATACCATAAAGTTCAGGCCCCAAAGTTGTTTGATAAAGCTCTCCTGCTTTCAAAACTTCAATTGGAAACTTTTTACGAGGCGCTAATCGGCTCTCAAGAGATTCATGATGTTTGGGTGCCCTTGGGCGCTCATCTCGCGTCTCAATACCCGAAAAAGACTTAGATCTTCCACGCGCAGCTTCCGCAGTGAAGAAACTTGGAATAAATAACAAACAAACAGCTAATAACTTGTAATACATATGCACTTCCTTTTATGTAAACACCTACTTAAATAACATCACAAACAAAAATACATTGCAAACAAAATCCGAATTTTCTACTTTAGTAAAAACAAGGTTTTACGCGTGTTAGCAGGTTATCAAGACATTCTCATTTTTCTGGCATTAACGATTATCGTTGATTTTACCGCGCGTCGTTTGCGGTTCTCACCCGTTCTAGGATATTTACTGGTTGGGGTCATAAAGTCGAGAAAAAACTTTAAGGCCCAGCCAATGCGCTATCCGTTCTTAAAAGGCACAGCTTTAAAGTAGGCATCGGCAACTTCTGTTAAAGGCGCAGATATCACCACAGAACGATTAGAAAAGGCTGCCTTTAACCAGCCAAGGGATGTATGTACCCCACCCTTTTCTTGCATAGCTGCTTCGGGGTTTGGATAAAGAATATAATCGGCATACTTTCTTCCTGTCGGCGTTTCAATTAGTATGCGCTTACCTTCCTCAACCTTTCGATGAACGGCATCAAAGTATGTATCAGCACCCGGAAATGATTTCAAAAATATCTTCTTCATGTTTTCAAGGGGTCTTACCAGAAAAAGATATTTCTTGGTATAAACATGATCCATCACAGCTGCTGAAAAGGAATGCAGAAGCATACTTAAACGTGGATAGTGACTAATATTGATTGCATAATCTTTTCGCCCATCATAAAATTCTTTGTAAATCGTGTTTCTAAAAATTCCTATATTTTCAACAATCGGCACAGAAGATTCCGTGGCAGAACTTACCATGATAATAATATGTTCAGTGAAAAAATAGAGGATTTTCGAACTATCAGCTGTCACTTCATCAAAATCCTTAACAGTTGCAAACTTGTGATCCGTGATAAAACAAATCCACAAATCAACAGGTTCATAAAATTGAGATGCAAAATGTTGAAGGGCATTAGCTGTTTTTTGATCTTGTTTAAAAGCTGTCATAGATCCAATAAAATTCAGGGACTGCAACCATTTTTTAGATTTTTTTGACGCATCAGGTCCATAACCTCGTTCTTTTTCACCTTTAACCTTAACCATCACCCCATACAAGTTTGGCCCCAAAGTTGTTTGATAAAGCTCTCCTGCTTTCAAAACTTCAACTGGAAATTTTTTGCGAAGCGCTAATCGGCTCTCAGGAGATTCATGATGCCTGGGTGCCCTTGGGCGCTCATCTCGCGTTTCAAAACCCGAAAAAGATTTAGATCTTCCACGCGCAGCTTCAACCAAACTAAAGCTGGTAAAAGATAACAAACAAACAGCTAATAACTTGTAATACATATGCATTTCCTTTTTTATAAATATCTAATTAAATAACATCACAACCAAAAATACATTGCAAACAAAATCCGAATTTTCTACTTTAATAAAAATAAGGTTTTACGCGTGTTAGCAGGTTATCAAGACATTCTCATTTTTCTGGCATTAACGATTATCGTTGATTTTACAGCCCGTCGTTTGCGATTCTCACCCGTTCTTGGATATTTACTGATTGGGGTCTTTATTGGCCCCTATGTCCTAAATCTTATTGCTGGAGTCAAAGCCTCACACCAATGGGCCGAAGCTGGTATCATTTTTTTGCTTTTTGGAATTGGTCTAGAACTGTCATGGGACCGTCTTATCGAATTACGTAAATTTGTCTTTGGCCTGGGTATGCTTCAGGTCATACTTACCAGCACTTTAATTGGCACTCTTGTTTATTACATATGGCTGCACAATTCAACGCTGGCCATCTTAATTGGAGGTGGTCTTGCCCTTTCCTCTACCGCGGTTATTCTGCAGGTGATCACCGATCGAAATGAACTCAGCACCCGCACCGGGCAAATCACTTTTTCCATATTATTGGCTCAGGATATTTCCGTTGTCTTTCTCTTGATTTGGGTCAACACAGTCGCCACCGAAACCGTCAATATCTGGCCAACTCTGGGGCAAACCCTTCTCAAAGCTTTGGCTGTTTTAATTGGTATTGCCCTGGTGGGTCGGTTCCTGCTTCGGCCAATATACCGCGCCGTGGCCTCTACCCGTAACCAAGAACTTTTTGTTGCCACCACCTTCTTTATTCTTCTTGGCATCAGCTTTGCCACTGGCTATGTCGGTCTCTCCCTTGAGTTGGGCGCTTTCTTAGCGGGTCTGTTGTTGGCAGAAACCGAATACTCCTATCAAATCGAAGCTGATATTAAGCCC
Source organism: Holosporaceae bacterium UBA7879 (assembly GCA_002500565.1). Lineage (GTDB taxonomy): Bacteria > Pseudomonadota > Alphaproteobacteria > UBA7879 > UBA7879 > UBA7879. The sequence goes on along the minus strand of DLRV01000015.1, from coordinate 12,591 downwards.
CTTAAATCCATTTTGCTGGGTCTATTTTTCATGACCATTGGTATGAGCATTGATCCACAAATCATCATGAAGTTTGCTGACGTTGTTTTACTGGGTGCCTTGGGCCTTATCATCCTAAAATTTCTATTGATCAGCAGCTTGTGTTATCTTTTTAAAGTGCCCATTAAAACATCAGTTAAAACAGGTCTTATTGCTGCTGGTGGGGGTGAATTCGTGTTTGTACTTTTTGCTCAAGCAACCGATTTAAATTTAATTCCAAGTCTTATTGTGCAGGTGGTTAATGCTTCTGTTTTTGTCACCATGGCATTAACACCGTATTTAGCTACGCTTGGTAAATTTATTGGCAGTCTTTTGCCTTCACCCATTGGTGTTGCCCTAAAGCGCGCCGAAGAAGAATCCAAAGACCTTCAACGTCACCTCATCATTGTCGGGTTTGATAATGTTGGCCATTACATATACCGCATTCTTATGGATCGCCTAATTCCCATTGTGGCCTTTGATAATAACATGCGTAACGTAACACTGGGCCGTGAAGAACAAGGCGCTCAAGTCTTCTTTGGCGATAGCCGCCGGGCTGAAATTTACCATGCACTTGGGGCAGATCGGGCTAAGGCCATCATTATTACGCTAAGTGATTTCAATGCCACACTTCGTTCGGTTAAGCTCATCCGCCGTAATTATCCCGATGTGCCTGTCTTTGCCCGTGTCATGAACAAAGCCCAAGCCCTCGCCTTGCAAGAGGCCAAAGCCATCGCGATTATGCCCGAAGCCTATGCCCCCAGTTTGCAATTGGCTGCCAAAGCGCTTCATCTATATAACTTCTCCAATGATCAAATTGACCAAACTATTAGCCGTTTCCGCCAGGAATATTTCAAACAAGATGACAGTTCAGAAGCGGCAACGAATTGGCAAGATCAATTAAAAGCCGACAGCGCTGTCAAAAAAAATCCGGTAACTGAATAGATGTCATTATTGCTTGATGGGAAAGCTCTCCTGCAAAAGGTTAAAACAGACTTAAAGCAAAAAGTATCAAACCTCCCGCGCCCGCCGCATGTGGTTGTCTTCTTGATTGGGGATAATCCTGGTAGCCACCTTTACGTTAAAAGCAAGCGGCAACATGCACAAGATGTTGGCATTGAACTGAGCATTCGCTCCTATGAAAAAGCGCCAACCCACGCTGATCTTGCTCAACAAATCCAACAGCTCAATCAAGATCCAGCCGTTGATGGCATCTTTATTCAGCTCCCACTTCCTAAGCCCCTCAATGCTCTTTCTCTGATCAACACCATCACTCCTAGCAAAGATGTGGATGGCCTCACAGCAACCAATTTGGGCACCCTTTTTCAGTCTCCAGAGGCTGAAGATTATCTCAAACCCTGCACGCCGCAGGGATGTATGCAACTTATTCATCAGTGGCAAAAAAATTTATCTGGCTTAAATGCCGTTATTATTGGTCGTTCATTATTGGTTGGTAAACCCATAGTCCAGCTTCTTCTTACCGAAGGGTGCACCACCATCCAAGCCCATTCACAAACCAAAAACTTGACCGATCTTTGCCAAACCGCAGACATCATCGTTTCAGCAACAGGCCAGCCGGGCCTTATTACAGAATCTTATATCAAGCCAGGTGCTTGTATCATTGATGTTGGTATTGCCTCAGTTAATGGCAAAACCACGGGTGACGTTGCCTACACACCTTCCTTAATCAATAAAGTCGCAGCCTACTCCCCTGTCCCCGGTGGGGTGGGCCCAACCACCATTGCTAATCTTCTTACCAACAGCTTAAAAGCCTATTACCTAAACCAATAAAGCATTTAGTTCTTATGGCCTGAACTTTCATCCTAATTCCATAAAAAAGGGAGAGCAAGCTCTCCCTTTAACAGATTTATGCATAGAGAACTTAAGCCAGAGCACGTTGCCTTCTTGGTGGCACAGGTGGTGCATCCGATAATGCTGTAACGGTGCTAGTCATGCTCGTGATTGGGAACGTATATTTCTTTTTGCCCATACGCGTCTTTTTCACCATGGTAACGTTTTTATGCAGACCCCGACGTTCCATATCAGTAAAAGTCACAAGCCTGGTTTCTGGATTTTTCAGATCAACGCCACGCAAACTTTTCAAAGGCACCTCAAACAATGTTCCCGTAAAGTTTTGACCAGAGTCAAACAATCTATGTGGCGTGTGCAAAACAAATCCATAGGCCATCCGCTTTTTACCTTTGGCGGCAACACTTGCACCATCAATATGGAAGATATAGCCAACAAAAAAAGCATCAGCTCTAGAAGCAATAACTTTCGCTTCTGTTTGTTTATAGTGATTGTTTGTTGTTTGGAAAAAGTGCGATTGAATCACCGGTTTATAATACCGCTTCAAGATCATCAAAACACTGGCGTAGTCTTTATTTTCCAGTTGCTGTTCACGTTGCTTGGCCATTTGCAACAAAATGTCCCGACTAATCGACATTACATCAAAGTAAGTTTCCATTAATTTTGATAAATTAGCAGAAGAATCCTTAGGTTTTTTTCGCAAATTCTTCTTATAATTTTGTAATTCTTCAGCCAATTTCTTCATACAAATTGGCACGCGTGGATGCGTAAACGCACAGTAAGATAGCGCTTCCATGCCAACTTGCCCATTGGCACAATTGGTTCCACAGGAAGAGGTCTTGTTACCAACAGCTTTGCGCGCCGATCCCGCTAAACCCACGGTTTTTTGTTTTGCTGATTTATAAACACCGCTGGCTGATTCTTTGAAACGCTGGAAATAGCCTTGTTTTTTAGCTACTTCTGATCCTGTTGCGCTTAGTTGGATTGCTGGCACGGTCACCAGCGCCAAAGCAACCATCAATGTTCTTGTCATTATTTTTTTATTCATGTCGTAAAGCCTCCTGAAAACTTTTGTAATATTATTTTACATCACTTATCCCAAAAAACCAGAGTAAAAAGACTATGGTAAAATTATCGATATTGAACAATCTACGCTGATCATCAAAATGATGATCAATTATCAGTAAATTTTAAAGTGTTTTCCACATCTCAAAACATAAAAACCTGGTAAATAATGCCGTTATAATTCTTTTTTTCGTTTGTTAAATATAGTTAGCAGTTTATGCAATTATGCGGGCTTGCCCTTGACATCGATTTCACCTTATGTTTGACTAAACAAAACTGGCAGCCTTTAGGGAGGTAAGATGCAAAAAAATTTTATATTCTTGTTAACATTCATGTGTTTAGGGCACGTTAAATCAAAAGATTTCGATTGTACGAAAGTAATCCAAAATTTCAAAAATCAAAAAGACACATTTGTCTCAACAACTGAGTCAATCAAAAGTGCGACCAGCCTCAGAAAAGTTGAACAAAATTGTGAAAATTTAGTTGATCTTTATTTGGGGGGCGCGAGCGGTGCCGACTCAGGTGAAAATTTGAACTCTTACTGCGGCGTAGTATCCTCAGCATTAGTATATTTTGATAACAATAAACAAGCGCTGAGCTGCAAAAAAGTAAATAATGATAAATCATATTACAAAATTAACTTTGGTGGTTTATTTGAGATGTGTAAGGGAAAAAAGAAGAAAAAACCCATTACCATCCCTGTAATCTATGATGCGTGCGAAATAAAGGATGCTGGCAGGTATGAAGCGAAGTATGCATTTGTATATAAGAAATATAAACTTGACGTTAAAAAATAATAGCACTTTAACAGGTGCATTCATAATATGAACCTGCAACTTTTTAATAAATGTCACATGACATTTATTAAAAAAGCCCTTTGAGCAAACTTCTTTCCTCGTAACTGATATATGTGTGTTATTTTATAGCAATGTCCTTTTTGTTTCATAGCTAAGTTAACCAATCAGGCTGCTATTCCGTTTTAAACTATTTCTTGACCCATTGATTGATAACAAGGTAAATTTGGCGGTATAAATGATGCGCTAATGACACAAACTGCCCAAACCAATCTCCCTCAACAAGCAACGCAAAGCTTGGTCAATGATCAAGCTGAACAGGCTTTGCTCGCAAACTTGCTGCGCAACAATCTGGCCTCAGAGAAAATTGATCATCTCTTGAAGCCCGAGCATTTTGCCGATGCCCTGCATGGCCGTTTGTTCAAAGTCATCATGCAACTGATTGATCAGGGCAAATCCGCCAACCCTGTTACGATCCGCGACTATTTCAAAGATGATGAAGATTTCAAATCCGTTGGTGGCATCAAGTATCTCTCTGATATCGCTCAAAACTACAGCGCCGTTGTCAGCATTCAAGACTATGCCCAACTTATTTATGATCTTTTCATTCGGCGTAACTTGGTCAATATTGGCGAAGAACTGGCCACCACAGCGCAGCAGTTTTCGTTTGATGAAAGCTCCAGCGATAAAATTGAAATAACAGAAAAAAAGCTGTTTGATCTTGCCACCCAAGGCACCGCCAGTCGCCAATTCAAACCCTTCAGCACCGCGTTGGGTGAAGCCATTGATCTGGCCGAAATCGCCTATAAACGCGATAGCCAAGTTGTTGGTTGCACCACCGGTTTAAAAGACTTTGATAAGTGGTTGGGGGGGCTTCACCCCTCAGACCTTATTATTGTTGCCGGACGGCCTTCCATGGGAAAAACCGGTTTGGCCACCAACATTGGCTTTAACGCAGCCCTGGCCCACCATCAACGCGGTGAAGGCGGCAAGGTTGCCTTCTTCTCCCTTGAGATGTCAGCTGAACAGCTGGCTATGCGTTTGTTATCACAAGAATCACAAATCCCCTCCGATCGGATCCGTCGCGGTGAAATCAACAAAACCGACTTTCCCAAGTTCGTGGAAGTTAGCCAACGCGTTAGTGAAATTCCCCTCTTCATCGATGACACACCCGCCCTTACCGTTGCCGCTGTCCGGGCCAGGGCCCGCCGTTTACACCGTACCGAAGGCTTGGGCATGATCATCATTGATTATTTGCAGCTTCTTCAAGGCACCACCCGCACCGATAACCGTGTTCAAGAGATCTCAGAAATCTCCCGAGGTCTAAAAGCCTTGGCCAAGGAGCTGAACATTCCTGTCATTGCCCTATCGCAGCTCTCCCGTGCGGTCGAAAGCCGCGATGATAAGCGCCCCCAACTTTCCGATTTACGTGAATCTGGATCGATTGAGCAAGATGCTGATGTGGTTGTGTTTGTCTATCGGGAAGAATACTATGAGGCCCGTAAAGAACCTGCCGAAGACAGTGATGAACATAGCCGCTGGCAAGAGCGCATGGCCAAGGTCTACAACCAAGCTGATCTTATCATCGCCAAACAACGGCACGGCCCCATCGGCACTGTTAAAGTCTTCTACGATGGTAAGTTCACCAAGTTCGGGAACCTTAGCCATGAATAGTGCTACCGAAGCAGGCGTTCGCCTTCTCATCAATCAAGCAGCACTACAGCACAATTATCAAATGCTGTGTCACCTCCATCCCAAAACCGACCATGGCGCTGTCATCAAAGCCAATGGCTATGGTGTTGGTGCGGCTAAATTAGCGCCAATTCTTGAACAAGCTGGGTGTAAAAGCTTCTATGTTGCCCGGCCCAGTGAAGCCATGGATATTAGCCCCACTTTATCGCCCAAAACCAAGATTTATGTTTTTCATGGCCACAATGAAACAGGCTTCAACTTCTATTTTGACAACGGGTTTATCCCAATTCTTTACAGCCGTCCGTGTATTGAAAACGCTCTTGTTTATTGTCAGAAAAACAACATCAACCTGAGCGCAGCACTTTTGCTCAATACCGGCATGAACCGCCTGGGTCTTGACTCAGAAGATCTGGCCAGCCTTGATATTGACCTGGTTAAATCAACGCTCAACATTGATTCTATCCACAGCCACCTGGCTTGCGGCCGCACCAAAAACCACCCACAAAATGATAAGCAAATGGCCCTGTTTACTCAGCTCTGCGATCAGCATTTCCCCGAGTACCCCCGCGGCCTTTCAGCTTCGTGTCAATTGGTCCTCCCTGATTATTTTGCCAGTAATCTTACACGCCAAGGCCTGAACATCTTTGGCGCTTTCTCACCAGCTGATCTGGGCGAAGACCAAAGCTTTTTTCCCCTTCAGTTTGCTTTAAAAGTTCAGGCTAAGATCTTGCAAATTCATACCGTTCAGCCCGGTGAAACCATAGGCTACGATGCCAGTTATACCGTTGAAAAGCCCATGCGTATTGCTACCATTAGTATGGGCTATGCCGATGGTCTGCCCCTATCCGCCTCCAACAGCACAACGTATGCCCCCACCCTTTATGGCATCAAAACGCCAATTCTTGGCAAAGTTTCCATGGATCTTACCACCTTAGATGTCAGCGATGTGCCTGAAAATCAGCTTGATCACAGCTCATGGGTTGACGTTTTTTATGATAACGTGTCATTGTATCTACTGGCCGATGCGGCAAAAAGCTCATTACACGAGATTATTTTACGCCTTGGTCCTCGTTGTGAAAGGATTTTTGAATAAATGGTTATTCATACTCTCGCGGCTGTTGGCAGCCACACCATTGGATTTCTCAGCACATTTGGCCGTGCTTTTATTTTTTGTTTTTATGCCACACTTGCCTGCTTTCATTGGCCGCTTAAACTAAAAGAATTTTTTCGTCAGCTCTACCAAATCGGCTATCTTTCTTTGCCTGTGATTGGATTAACGGCTATTTTCTCTGGTATGGTTTTAGCATTGCAAAGCTATACAGGGTTTTCTCGTTTTTCAGCTGAAAGCGCTATTTCCTCGGTGGTTGCTTTGTCCATCACCCGGGAGCTTGGTCCTGTCCTTGGCGGCTTAATGGTTGCGGGCCGTGTTGGTGCGGCTATGGCTGCTGAAATTGGCACCATGCGGGTCTCTGAGCAAATCGATGCCCTCGTCACTTTATCCACAAATCCCATGCGCTATCTCGTTGCCCCGCGGGTTTTGGCGTGCACCATTGCCCTCCCCCTCTTGGTTCTCTGCGCAGATGCCATTGGAATTTTTGGTGGGTATGCGGTGGCTGTTTATAAGCTTGATTTCAATTCAGCAACATACATTGACCAAACGTTTCAGTTCTTAAAGCAAGAAGATGTCGTCTCCGGACTCATCAAAGCATGCGTGTTTGGCTATCTCATTGCTCTGATGAGCTGTTATCAAGGGTACGTTTCCAGAGGCGGCGCTCAGGGTGTGGGCCAGGCCACCACCAGAGCTGTTGTTTTATCATCCGTGTTGATTTTGATTTTTAACTATATCCTAACAGCCATGTTATTTTAAGGTAGGGAGCTTTTATCGTGTCCATTAAAATTAATGTTAAAAACCTCAAAAAAAGCTTCGGCAAACATACCGTTCTCAAAGATTTTGATCTCAGCGTTAAAAAGGGCGAATCTCATGTTATTCTCGGGGGCTCTGGCTCAGGGAAATCAGTCTCCCTTAAATGTATCATTGGTCTTTTAAAACCTGATTCTGGGATAATTGAAATTGATGGCCATGATACCCAAAAAATGTCTGCCAAAGAATTTGAAGCAATCCTTAGAAAGTTTGGCATGTTGTTTCAAGGCGGTGCTTTGTTTGACAGTTTGCCGGTTTGGGAAAACATCTCCTTCTCACTCATCAATAATCAAGGTATGGGCAAAAGGCAGGCCATTGATCTGGCGGTTGAAAAGCTTGCCTCTGTAGGTCTGGGTGAAGATGTCGCTTATAAGTATCCTGCTGAACTTTCAGGTGGAATGAAAAAACGTGTGTCTCTGGCCCGAGCCATTGCCCCTAATCCCGAGATCTTGTTTTTCGATGAACCAACCGCTGGGCTTGATCCCATTATGTGTACAACCATTGATTCCCTCATCACAAAATGTTCCAAAGAGTTAGGCGCCACGACAGTTACCATTACCCATGACATTGCCAGTCTGCGCCGTATTGCTGATACCGTTTCTATGCTGTACAAAGGCGAAGTAATTTGGACAGGATCATTGAAAGAAATGGATAAATCAAAGAACGCCTATCTGCAACAGTTCATTCATGGCTCAACCGATGGGCCCATCAAGGCGTCTTAGTGGCAAAAAGCAAAACCATTTTCAGTTGCCGTGCTTGTGGAGCAGTTGCGTCCAAATGGAACGGCCAGTGCGAAGCCTGCCAAGAATGGAACACCTTAGAAGAAGACACAGCCGAAGGCTCAGCCCAAGCTGTTAAAGTGCATCAATCAGGTAAAGTCCTTGATCTAACCGATCTTTCCCATAGCGCACCGCCAAAAGAACGCTACAACACCCTTTTCCAAGAAGTTGACCGCACGTTAGGCGGTGGCCTGGTCCCTGGCTCTGTCATTCTTATTGGCGGGGATCCAGGCATTGGTAAGTCCACCTTGGTTCTGCAAATCTCAGCGCAACTATCTGGCCAACATCAAGCCATCTATATATCTGGCGAAGAAGGCGCTGATCAAATTCGTTTACGGGCCAAGCGCTTGGGCGTTGCCAATCAACCCCTCAAGTTTGCTGCCAGCACAAATCTTAGCCGTATCTTGGCCACGATCAAAAAGCATCCCGACTGCCAAATCGTCATCATCGATTCCATTCAAACCATGTATGCCGATGTCTTGGAATCAGCCCCGGGCACCGTGTCACAAGTGCGCTTTTGCACGCATGAATTGGTTACCTTTGCCAAAAAGCATAATGTGATTATTGTTCTAATTGGCCATGTCACGAAGGAAGGCGCCATTGCTGGCCCCCGGGTTCTTGAACATATGGTTGATACGGTTTTGTATTTTGAAGGTGAACGTGGGCATCACTTCCGGATTCTGCGTGCAGTCAAAAACCGCTTTGGCCCCACCGATGAAATTGGTGTTTTCGAGATGTCAGAAAAAGGCCTGCAAGAAGTCAAAAACCCCTCAACCCTTTTCCTAAATGAAAAAAGCCCACACATGAGTGGCTCGGCTATTTTTGCCGGTCTTGAAGGCACCCGCCCCATCCTGATGGAGATCCAAAGTCTGGTTGCCGGTACAAACTTTGGTCATCCACGCCGTACGGTGATTGGCTGGGATACGGGACGCTTGGCCATGATCACGGCTGTTCTTGAAGCCAGAGCTGGCATTAATTTTGGCGCCAAAGATATCTATCTCAACATCACCGGCGGTCTCAAAATTCAAGAGCCAGCTGCTGACCTTGCCGTTGCAGCTTCTCTTGTATCTAGTTTATTTAATACCCCGCTGCCGGAAGAAACTTTATTCTTTGGTGAAATTGGCCTGACCGGCGAAGTGCGCCCCGTCAGCCAAATGGAAAAACGCCTTAAAGAAGCAAAAAAGCTTGGATTTACACGAGCGTTCGTGCCAAAATCAAAGAACATAAAAAAAGATAGTGTGGGGCTTGAGATCACATCCATCAGCCATATCAAAGAGCTGGTAAGCGCCCTAAACTTATCACCAGAGGGGAGTTTAAATGACTGACTACATCGTTGATATTAGCATCGTTTCCATTGTCGTTTTCTTTGCTTTAACGGGTTACATTTCAGGCCTCAGCAGCAAAATTTTATCGCTCATCACCTGGGGGGGAAGTACAGCGATTGGGTATTTTCTCTATCCTTACTTTGATCCATGGATTGCCTCCTATATCAAAAACCAACTCCTCAGCAGCGCTCTGGCCTTTGGCGGTGTTTTTTTACTTTGCCTCATTGCCTTCAGCCTACTTTCCAGTCAACTTACCAACAGTATAAAAAACAGCAAAGCTGGTCGTGCTGACCGTAACTTGGGTCTGGTTTTTGGCCTAATTATCGGTACCATCTTTTTGTTACTAGCCGCCTCAAGCCTCCACTTTTTTGTTGATGTCAAACACAAGCCACCCCAAGCTTTACAGAAATCACGCCTTTATCCCTATGTTCAGTTATGCCTTGATAAGGTATGCAGTCTAATCCCTGGATTATCCCGTTTGCCTCAACAAAAATTCAGCGATCAAACATCTCAGCAAAGCCAAACTTTATCCAGCTTCAGGCCTGAACAAAGAAAGAGCAAACCAGAGCAAGGCTATCAAAAACCAGATCGCCAACAGCTTGATCAGCTAATTGAGCAAGTCAACTAATGGCTCCTCAACAGCCAGCCACACCAAAGCAAACCATTTTGATTACCGGCGCGACCGGCACCTTGGGTCAACGAATCATAAAAGAGCTTGCCAACCCCAACACCCATCTTATTCTTCTTGATCAAAATCGACGCAAACTCGAAAAACTCGAAGATCAATTAAACCAAAGCCAGGCCCTTATCACCTTGATTCCTCTCGACTTTAATCACCTAGATTTAATTGAACAAATAGCCGAGCCCTTGGCTGCACGGATCAAACACCTTGATCAAGTTCATATTTGTCATGGCATGTTGCATGAGCTTACCCCAACAGATCAATTGTCTGCAAAGGCCTGGCACCAAGCCCTCAATGTTAACCTTCACAGTGTGTATCATTTGGTGAGGCTTACATTTCCTTTTCTTCGCCAATCATCTAATCCCTCATTCACAGCTTATTCCTGTCCAATCACTGGGGCTTATGATACCGCTTACGCAGCTTCCAAGGCTGGGTTACAAGCTCTTATGCAAGGGTTAAAAACAGAGCAAGAAAATCAAAAGATTCGTGTTGAAATCAAAGAGCTACCAGCATTTGATTCACCTTTGCGGCGCAAAGCTTTTCCTAATGGTGACCCAAGGGTTCTGGAAGAAAGCGCGCAATAAAACTTATCCTCGCCGTTGCAGCATCAAAACATTTCCAGTTATCACCAGCAACAATCCAATAATCAACGTATTGGACCAGACATAGCCCTCAAGCAAACTAGAAACAACCAGTGCCACAACAGGGGAAATTATAAATACATACGAGGCTCGGCCCGGTCCAATATTACGTAACAGAATTAAGAAAAAGATAAAAGCCATTGTTGATCCAACCACTGATAAATACAACAATGCTGTTACATAGGAAACAGTTGGCTCAAAGGTCAAGCCGTCCCCATTAACCATTACAAATAAGGCCCACCAGCCAACGCCATAGGCCATAGAATAAAGGCAATTTTGAACCACATCGGCGCCGCGCATCTGTGCATATTTTGCTATGATATGCCCAAATGAGGAAGCAACTGCGCCCGCAACTCCAAACAACAACCCATATATCTCCAAACCACCTTCTTGAAAATGAACCAAATGACCCGAGAAAATTACGCACAAGCCAGCGATGCCAAATAGCCCTCCAATAATCATTTGTCTGGTAACAGCTAATTTCAAAAACAATGCCGAAAAGGCGCAGTTAAAAACAATAATGCTGGAAAAAGCCACCGATGTCAGGCCACTTGGCACATAGGCAACACTGCGCATGTAACAATAATAATTAAGGCAAAATAGAAACAATCCCTGTAAAACCATCAGTCCATGATCTCTCAGAAAAAGCTTCGGCCAGGTTTGTTTGCGCATTTGCGTGTAAAGAAATAAAACAAAAACAGCAATGCTAAAACGATAGAAATTTGAAACAGCCAACGGCACAGTGCTCATTTGATGAACCTTGACGCCATACCACGTAGATCCCCAGATAAAAGCTGTTAAAAGGTAAAATACCGCTGTCATTTTTTAATCCTATTCTCTCTAACACATAGGATGTCTGAGCAGTAAATTCAACCAAATTCACCGCAGAAGGAATTTTTCCTTGGGCATTAGTAAAAGTCTTGCTATCATTAAAAACAACAGTGGAGATTATAACGTAATGAAAACTAAATTTTTTGCTCTTACACTTTCATGTATGGCCGTTGTAGCTTTTACAAAAGCCGCTCAAACGCACACAGTTGAAAAAGTTACCATCAAGCATTCAGATGCTTTCAATTCAAGCCTTAAAAACTACAAAGGTTGTGATTTAAAATCCCTATCGAATAAACTTGTTTCTGGTGATAACATTCACAAGAAATCTTTTGCCGTAAAACACATTAATGACCCTGTTGCAGAATATGACTTCTACGCCATAACCGAAGACAGCCAACTCAACGCGGATCGTATTCGCGGTGTTGCCTGCCAATTTGTGATGGAAAATAAATGCCGCATTTTCTGGGGCAACATCTTGAATATGGCTTTTGTTGCCGATAAGCCAACGGCCTCTTTCCCGCTTGATTCAACGCCGCACTATATGATCTCACCAGAAATAACTTGTGACAAAATGGATTTTGCCGAAATTAAAGAAAAAGTTGCTGAAAAAGCCGATAAAAAAACCGCTAAAAGTACTAAGTCTCTAGTGAAAGAAAAAGTGAAAGAAGCTAAAGATAAAGTAACTGCAAAGCTTAAGGAAGAAAAAGCAAAGTGGGAAAAAGAACACGGCTCGGGCATGAAGCTTGACTTAAATATGTAATTTATATCCTGTTGTTAACAATAGCTTGGGCCTTCGGGCCTTTTTTTTGTTTTGCAGAGGTACAGCATTGGTGGAGGGTTGATGCGGCCTTCCAAAAAAAACCCGTCATTAGTCGGGCGCCTCCTGCCTTTACCCGCAATTGTGAAGGAGCAGCGTAGCCTCAAAACCAGTCATTCCGAAGGAGCAACGCGACTGTGGGAATCTCTTATAGTATCATCCACAAGATCCTCACGCTCTCTTCGCTCGCTCAGAATTGTATAAGTTAAGAGATTCG
>DLRV01000009.1:55347-76464 GCA_002500565.1 Holosporaceae bacterium UBA7879 | reverse complement strand
GCTTTAACAAACCAAATACAGGAACCTTACCAGCAGCGCCGCGGCCTCTCTTGCCTTTGCGCACACCGCCAAAATAACTTTCATCAAGTTCAATTTTTCCACAAAAGGCTTCACTTACTGGCTAATGTCAGTGTAAAACAAGTTTTCACTTTGAAGATACCCCTTTTTTTTGCACGTGGCGTTTGCGCCATAAATCATAAGCCTGTCGTTCCTGGATTTTTACAGCATCATTTTTTGCTTTTTCTAGAACGATCTTTTTCAAACCTGTTTTAATACCCGTATAGAAAAAAAGCGGCTCTTCCGAATGAATGATCGCATCTTTATTATTTCTTGATGACACCTGGTCTTTGCTTAAAATCCACTTCTTGCGTTCGGCGAAAAATTCTAATGAAGAGATATGTCTCCCTAGCTGATTAAGGTTTGTCTCTAACAGGCGTGTTTTTCCAACTAGCTCCTGAATACGAGCTGTCCGCATTGAGCCAGTTTCTCTTTCTTTATACTTAATTCTTATTTTATCTTTAAGACTCTCTGGCAAATCAGTGTAAAACAATGATAAATCCACAACTCCATTGCGTTCACTGTCACCATATAAATCTTTTAAACCTTCAAACAGTGGGATGATCGAATAAAAATTTCTTCCTAAGTCCACCAGGGTAACTGTTTGTTGATTAAGCACTTCTAAATTTCTCACCACTTCCCGCACGCTTTTCGCAGCAAGAAGATTCTTTAGAGCCTGCGAAAATTCATCTATCTCTTTTTCACCCTTTTGATTAAAAAGAAAAAAAGCTTCTAGATTATACCGTGAACTTTCTATTTCTCTTGATGTTTCAACTAGAAGATCTATAAAACCTTTAGAGTTTTTATTTTTATGCTGTGCAAGATCAAGAAGTTTTTTTGCATCTGTTTTAATTTTTTCCTGAAAAAAACTTAATATAAAATCTTCAGACTCTCGAGTGAATTTCAACCCTTCTTTATCAGTCGGAAAGCTCTCAAGATATTTTTCCCACCCGCGGAGTTCAGCCCATAGTTTCTCTTTTTCTCCTCTCAGTTTTGGTAATAGCTCTATTTGACTTTTATCAAGTTCTTCGAAAATATCAGACAATTTTTTTTCTTCCATTTTACCTTGATTATTCTGGAAAAAAACCACAATTTTATCGGCTGATAATGCCTTACGATAACGTGCCAACTCTTGAATACTCATCACAAATATATCACTTTTTTCTTGCTTCATTTGCGCTATTCCCTGAAATGAAAATCTTTCCACTCCTGATCCTTGATTGATACCATATTTTTGCAGGCCCGAAAAAATAGCTTTGTTTTTATAGTAGCTTTGCATTGCATTCATCGCGCGCTGTAGATCCCAGGCGGATGGCTGATAATGGCCACTATCATTGTCAATATAGCTTATTTTTCCAGACTGGAATTTAACTATTCCCGCAGATAAAAGTGTTTTGCCATGTAGAACATCGCTATGATAGGGACGTAAGCCATATAAAAGCACATACATACGCCCCATAGGATCTATGTTATAGTTATATTCTATGTTATTTCTAGCTTTGCTCAACCGATAAAAAGTTAGCCCATTGTGTATAAGTGTTTTGCCATCAACTTTTCTAAACATCGTATCACGAGAGTAAGCATAACCTTCTTTGTCAAATATGATTAATCGATCTTCAAAAAATTGTTCCTGGGGCCTAGAACGACGTTCTAGGCTTCCCTTCCATCTTTTGGCAGGCTCTTGAGCCTCTAACCAAAAGTAAAAGTCGGGTGCCTGTGGATCGCTTTTAAGTAATTCCTCCCACTCTCTTCTTTTTTCTCTTAAATATTCTACATCTCTATGGCCAGGGTCAAGGTGATAAAAGTTTTCATTTTCTAAGGCATCTTTTTCAACGCCACGTCCGGTATCTTTACCATTTTGTGTGTTAATAATGCGGGTTGCTCTTTTAAAAGCCTCATCTCTCAATGTTAATAACCTTTCCAAGAAGTTGGCTTTTCGAGATGCTGTTTCCAGTAAAAGGCGCAAGTAAATATTTTTTGCCTCTCCTTTTTCCATTAGTCTAACAGAATCTTCTGCTATCATTTTTAAAGCTTTGATACGTTCACTAGTTTTTTTACGATCTGTTTTATCAATTCGATGATAATCTGTAATTTTTCGTGCCAGAGGGCTATTTTCGTTTAAATTATAAAATGTTGGATCCTTAATATCGTGCCAAATTTGCTTTTTTTGCGTCGCTATAAGGCGCTTTGCTTCAACAGTAGTTAATGGTCTGGCATTCGTTACTGTTCCCAAAAACAGTGACAATAGTAATATTGCGTAAACTTTAGCCATGTAGTTTCTCCCTTAGTCACAGAATTTCTATTTTTTAACTTATTGTCAAGCCAGAAACGATTTTTTGACAGTAGGATGCTTAATTCTTAGCTCAAAAATTAAAGGTCGTTTAGTAGTAATTTTAAAAACTGCTCTCTAGTTGTTATCACGCGATCAGATAATTTCTTTTTTTGATCTGTTGGTAGGTGTCGATTTAAGATTGCTGTTTTTAGTTCTTCTGGCCATTTATCCGAGGGGTGATTCCTTTTTTCACGATCAGAATCCATAAGGTCAACAAACCATATTTCATCGAACATATTTTGCCATTGAACCTCAAACACCAACGGCACTTCAACCAACAGACGTTTTTCGTTTGAATTTTCTTCTATCCACTGGCGTAATTTACCCTGTATCAAAGGATGCAAAAACTGCTCCATTTCGTGCAAAAAGTCGGCCGTTTTGACCCCAAAAGTGGGTTTTTTACCCCTATTTTTGTAAACTTTTTTTTGGGTATATTTAGCCTCTATGGACTTAACCACAGATTTATCCCCAGCCTTAATTTGGTGGGCCACGTCGTCGCAGCTAAATGTTTGAAATCCCTTGTTTTTTGCTAATTTTAACAGGGTTGTTTTGCCACTTTTTGGCGGGCCTGTCAGGCAAATTTTTTGTTTTTTATCCACAATTTATCGCGTTAAAAGTTTTTTCATCAGTTCATCAAGTTGGTCCATGGTCTCAAAATGCAGAGAAATGACTCCAGAGCCTTGGTTCTCCTCTATGTTTACAGGAAGTCCAAGTACCGCTTCAACGCCCTGACGTATACTTTCCAGTTCAGGATCTAACGGGCCAGCAGGTTGTGTTGATTGTGTTGTAACTCTTTCTGAGTGTGGTTTTTTTTGAGGTTGTGGCGTGGATCCTTTTGCAACAAGTTTTTCCAATTGTCGCACGTTCAATTTTTTTTGAATCACATCATCTATCAACTGCAGGGCGCGTTCTTCGGAAAGGCCGATCAGGCAACGCGCGTGGCCGGCAGAGATTTCACCATTTTGCAGGATGCCACGAATACTTGGCGATAAGCTGAGCAGGCGCAACGTATTAGCAATATGACTTCGGCTCTTACCAACAGTTTCAGAGATTTGTTCCTGGGTAAAATGATGCTGATTAATGATGCGTTGATAACCCTCAGCCTCCTCTACCGGCGATAATCCTTCGCGTTGAATATTTTCAATAATCGCAATTAAATGCCCTTCTTGATCTGTCACTTTTTTGATGATTGCTGGCACCTCTTCAAGCTGCGCACGGATTGAAGCGCGCCAACGTCTTTCACCGGCAATTATTGAATAAAATCCTTGCTGAGTGCTCGGTGCAACCAATATTGGCTGCAACATCCCATTGGTACGCAGTGACTCTGCTAAGCGCTCTATTTCATCATCATCAAAGTGTTGGCGTGGTTGCCAAGGACCTGGGCTAATGTTTTTTGGTGAAATCCATTGTAAACCGGTTGTATTCGTCTCATTTTTAGCAGCTAAGTTTTGGCGAGCAACATCATCATCTGTCATGATATCGCCCATCAATGCTGAAAGACCACGTCCAAGCTTAGGATTGTTTGTCATTGTTTTTCCTCTCTTGTCGAATTATTTCTGCTGCTAAACGTATGTAGGCCTGAGCGCCTACGCTGCGCATATCATATATTAACGCCGGCTTGCCATGTGATGGTGCCTCAGATAACTTAACGTTGCGGGGAATCACTGTTTGATAAACCATTGACCTCATTGTCTCACGCACGTCTCGCACCACAGCCTTATTAAGCGCATTACGCCCATCAAACATTGTTAAGACAATACCTTGTACTGTGAGTGCGGGATGGTAGTTTTTTTTCACGCGTTTCACTGTTTGTAAAAGCTGTGATAGACCTTCTAAAGCAAAATATTCGCATTGAAGTGGGATAATTACACTGTGACTAGCTACAAGTGCATTTAACGTTAAAAGTCCCAGTGCTGGTGGACAATCAATAATAATATAATCAAAGTCCAGATCTTTTAGACACCTTTTCAAGACCGAGACACGATTTTCATCCTGAGAAAACTCAACTTCAAACCCGGCCAAATCTTCAGAGGCTGTTACAATGCTAAGATTTGGTATAAGTGTTTGTCTGCAAATCGTTTTTAATGGAAGCTGTTCAGTTAGAAGTTCATAAATACTTGGATAGCGTTTGCGCGAGTCAAAACCCAAACTTGTGCTTGAGTTTCCTTGCGGATCAAAGTCTATCAAAAGAGTTTTTTTACGCGTTGCTGCTAAAGCCGTACAAAGGTTAACCGTTGTTGTTGTTTTTCCAACGCCACCCTTTTGATTGGCAATACTTATTATTTTTTTCACTTATGAACTCTTTTACAAATGTTTTCAATGATGAGAATCACACCCCGCTCATCTGTTATACTTTTCTGTGTCTTAAAAGTAAAGTTCCAGAATTTTTCTGCTTCCTTTATTTCTTCTTTATATTTTTCACCCTTGAGCAGCACATATCTTGTGCTTGTTTTTTTTATGTTTTCGGTAAGTGAAAATATTTTATTCAAACTTGCAAAAGCACGACAAGTAATTTGATCAAACTTTCTATCTCTTATATTTTCCACCCTATCATGAATGATGTCGACTTGTGTTTCTGTTTCACGTGAAACAAGGCGAAGAAAATTTATTTTTTTAGTCACAGAATCAACAAGAGCAACACTTTCAGCACCAATTATCGCAAGTACCATTCCAGGGAATCCTGCGCCAGCACCAACATCCACCAAAGAGCCAGCATCTAAATATTTCTGTAGCTGAATTGAATCAAGAATATGTCGACACCAAACATCTGCTAATGTTGACTGTCCGACCAAATTATATTTATCGTTTTCTTTTTCAAGAAGATTTACATATTTGATCAGCTTAGCGCGTGTTTCACGTGAAACATCTAGACCTGCGAAAATGAGGTCATTGGACATTACGAGTTCATCGAATTAAAGAAATCTTCGTTCGTCTTCGTTTGACGCAGCTTGTCGGTTAAAAACTCCATTCCCTCAACTGGGCCCATAGGTGCCAAGACACGACGCAGAACCCACATTTTTTGCAAAGTAACCTTATCGATTAGCAAGTCTTCCTTACGCGTACCAGATTTAGAAATATCAATTGCAGGAAAGACACGCTTATCAGCAAGACGACGGTCAAGAACAAGCTCCGCATTACCAGTGCCCTTAAACTCCTCAAAGATAACCTCATCCATACGAGACCCGGTATCGATTAAGGCTGTGGCAAGGATCGTTAAAGATCCACCATTTTCAATGTTACGCGCCGCACCAAAGAATCTTTTGGGGCGCTGAAGAGCATTCGCATCAACACCACCTGTTAAAACCTTGCCAGATGATGGGATAACAGTGTTATATGCACGTGCCAAGCGCGTGATATTATCTAATAAAATAACAACATCTTTCTTTTGTTCAACCAAACGTTTGGCTTTCTCAATCACCATTTCTGCAACTTGAACGTGGCGTGAGGGCGGCTCATCAAAAGTAGAGCTAACAACCTCCCCCTTCACAGCACGGGCCATGTCTGTTACTTCCTCGGGACGCTCATCGATCAGTAAAACAATCAGATAAACATCTGGTTGATTACGGACAATTGCATGTGCAAGCGTTTGCAACATAATCGTTTTACCAGAACGCGGTGGTGCCACAATCAAGGCACGCTGGCCTTTTCCAAGAGGCGCAACCAAATCAATAACACGCGTTGTAAGGTTCTCAACCGGATCATCAAGATCCAAGATTAATTTATCTTCTGGGTAAAGCGGAGTTAAGTTATCAAAGTTCACACGATGTTTGGCTTTTTCAGGCGGCTCAAAGTTAACCTTAGTTACCTTAGCCAAAGCAAAATACCTCTCACCATCTTTAGGTGCACGAATTGGCCCCTCAACAACATCACCTGTTCTCAAGTTAAATCGACGAATCTGGCTTGGCGAAACATAAAGATCATCAGGACCTGGATAATAATTAGCATCAGGTGAACGAAGAAAACCAAACCCATCTGACAAAACCTCAACCACACCATCGGCAACAATGGGATTATCTTGTTCAGCTAATTTTTTTAGGAAATAATAAATAAGATCTTGTTTTTTTAAAGTACTGGCATTTTCAACACCACTTTCTTCACAGAGCTTGACCAACTCTTCGGGGGATTTTTGCTTTAAATCTCTTAACTGCATTTAACTACTCAAATTAAAATGGTTTTAACACGACTAAAAAAACTATAACGATAAAAATTATTGGAGGGACTTCGTTTATTAACCTAAAGAATCTATCTGTATACGTGTTTTGATTATGAACAAATCGTTTTCTACAATAAGAAAGAAAACCATGATAGGCAAGCAAAAAAAACACCAGTAATAATTTTAAATAAGACCACACACCTGAACCAAGGCCCACACCTGGTATAAACCAAAGCAACAAACCAAAGAAAATAGATAGAAAAATCATAGGATTAATAATGATTTTTAACAAACGTCTTTCCATAACCTGAAGAGTTAAATCAAGCTCACTGCCAGGTTTTGCAGTGGCATGATAAACGTATAAACGCGGGAGGTAAAACATTCCTGCCATCCAAAAGGTCACAAAAATAATGTGCAAGGATTTGATGATCAAATAATGATCAGTGATAAAGTCAACCATATTAACGACTCATACAACAAACCTTTGGTGACCGCAATTTTTTTGGGCAGCTTTCACGCAAACATGGATAACAACCTGACTCAAAGGGTTTCTTATGGGCATCTTTAATCATATCAGCCAGCGATGCAATAAATTCAGGATCGTCTTGCGGAGTATTAACACGATGATAAGATACAACGCCGCTTTTCTCCGCAAGCTCTCGATATTCAATATCAAGCTCGACAAGGGTTTCAGAGTGTTCAGAGACAAACGCAATAGGAACAACAATAAGCTCTTTTCCTTCCTGACCAGCCCGAATGATCTCTTGATCGGTGTAAGGATCCAGCCATTTTAAAGGCCCAACCCGGCTTTGATAGGTCACTAAAAAATCGATCTCTTGTGGCAGGTTTTGTTGTATTGCCTGAGCGGTTTCAATGATTTGTTTTTGATAAGGATCACCAGCAGAGATAACCTTTTCAGGTAAACCATGTGCTGAAAATAACACACGACAATTAGAAATCTCTCTTACGTTTTTCAATTTTGATTCAATAGCCTTTGTGAAATAGGAAATTAAACCCTGGAGTTTTGAATATGAACGGATAATTCGCGTTTGCCATTGATCCTTTTTAAGCCATTGCTGCGTCTTAGCCCACTCATCCAATGATGAAAGACTCGTTGTAGAAGAAAACTGAGGGTACAACGGCAATAAAACCACTTCTTCTGGGTTATACGCTCTGACCTTTTTCAAAACTTCATCAGCGCGTGGATGCCAATAGCGCATAACGAAAAAAACTTTGTAGCCAGGGCCAAGTTTTTTTTCAAGAGCTTTAGCTTGTTTATCGGTTTGCTCAACAATTGGAGACTTTCCACCCATCTCACTGTAAATTTCTTGAGCAATCGGTGCGCGTCGCCATGAAATGAGTCGTGCTACCAAATACCTTAAAAAACTAGGGAGTTGAATAATATAAGGGTCGTTGAAAAGATTAAATAAAAAAGGCCTGACTGATTTTAAATCAGAGGGTCCCCCAAGGTTGAATAAAACCACAGCACATTTTTTCATAATACTCCTTTGCGAATCAACTTAATCAAAGATTCAATTGCTTCAATGGATATTAAAGGGTCAAGACCATGACTAAGGTTGGCGATATACCTACTGTTTGTAAAGTTCTCTAATATAGTTGGTACATACTTGTTAACAGCCTTAGGTCCTGCAAGAAGGATAGCAGGATCAATCCCGCCCTGAAAACATATTTTGTCCGCATATTTATCAATAAGTTCAGGAAAGTTACATTGATGGTCTAAACTTATCCCATCAAACAAGCCTGATTGAATATAAGATTCATAAAATAAAGTTGCCCCACGAGGAAAAATGATTATGGGAGTATCTGAGTGTTTTTTCTTAAGCGCTGTAGCAATCTCGAGAACTGGACTTAGAACATATTTTTCTGTCAGATCAAAAGGAAGAATACCAGCCCAACTTTCAAAAATTTGAATCACATTAACCCCAGCTTCAATTTGAAAAGATAAATAGTCAATAGTGGCTTGTGTCAGTGTTTTTATAAGATGATCAAATTTCAACATATCCTCGTAAATGAAAGAGCGAATCGGATTATGGGTTTTGCTTTTTTGTCCTTCAACCATATAACAAGCAACTGTCAATGGACCACCAGCAAAGCCTATCAAGGCTTTTTCAGGCGAAAGTTTAGACCGTATTTCTCTAATCGATTCCCCGATTGGTTCCACATGTTTAAGAAATAAGTAAGGATCATAAACAACTGGTTTCTCAACAAAAGAGATATCGGAGATCGGGCCTTTCCCTGTATGAAACTCTATTGATTGACCCAAGGCTTTGGGAACCGTTAAAATATCTGAAAAAAGAATCGCTGCATCCATATCAAATCTTTTAATGGGCTGCAGTGTGGCTTCAACTGTGAAAGCTGGTTTAAAACACATATCCCAAAATGAAGACGTTTGTGATCTTAAAGTCTTGTATTCTGGAAGGGTTCTTCCTGCTTGGCGCATAAGCCAGATGGGAGGAACAGATCTTTCAAAGGTTTTATCTAATAATAACTTTTTAATAATCATGGTAGTAGTAGAATAGCGCGAAATGATGGTGATAAAAACAATTTAACTGACTTTATCAAACTTATCCCAAGAATTATCAACAGCGTTTTATGAGAAATATCAAGTAGTAAGATGTCTTATTCCAATGTTGTTTAAAAATTCTCAAACAGTTTTAATGTCACCGGAAAATCTTGTGTAAAATTTATGATTACCGGTGATTATTTTGCGGCTTTAAAATTTAAGAAAACTTTTCCACAACTTCTCCAAGGTCTTTTTCTTTAACTTTCCACCGATCGTGAAGCCATAGCCACTGCTCTGGATTTTCTTGAATCCAGTCAGTTATGTGATCATTAACAGAGCTCATGATGCTTTTCTCATCTTTGTGTTTTTTTGCTTCTATTGATGGATAATAGCGAATGGTAAAGTGATTATTTGGTTTTCGGATGACTTGAACAGGTAACATGAGAAAATCAAGCCTGTGTGCAATACGTGCAAGGGATGTGGTTGTTTTTGCTGGGTGATTAAAGAAAGGAATAAATGACCCCTCAGAGTCATAGACATCAAAGAGGGCACCTATAAATCCTCCAGATTTTAAGGTTTTTAAGAGCGTTTTACGCCCTAGGCTGTTTCGAGGTATCATGTCTACACCCTGTGATTTTCGTGTTCTATTAATCAACCAATCGGCAATAGGATTGCGTTGACGTCGGGCAATGAGTTTGATGGGTATTTTTCGATGCAGAACATCAGCATAGCACACCTCCCAGTTACCAAGATGAGCTGAAAAAAAAATCACACCTTTGTTTTTTTCAAGAGCCTGATCAAGATGTTCAGAACCCTCAATAGTAAAGTTGTTTTTTTTATTCATAATGGATGTAATAGATCCAAACTCAGCAGCAATTTTTCCTAAATGAGCCCAACAATCCGCAATAATATTTTTACGGAATTGTTGAGTTGATTCTGGGTAACATAGAGCTAAATTGTTTTCTGCTTTACGGGTTACGGGCAATAGAGGACCGATAATCTTGGCAAAGTTAGAAAGAAAAAATCGCCTTGGTTTCAAGGGGATGATAATGAGAGCGCCGTAAATCAGTAATACGATGGGAGCCTGAAGGTAGCTAAAAAACAACTTTCGATTTAAACGCATGGTTTCTCATTTTTAGAATTGATAGTTAGATGGGATGATAGGACTTTAATCAAGGACGCTGGCAAGTCAATCTCCATATGTGCCACGTTTATTTCAGAGAGAAATTTAGCATGTATTTTAACCGCATCTTTTGTCGTACAAACTAAAGACAAATTCTTAGTTTTTGCTTCTTGAATCATCGCTTTAAGTTTGGTGGGAGGAATTGTTGCATGATCAGCAAAGCTTGTCTTTTTTAAAACATTATATCCCTCGTCAATGAGGCTTTGATAGAATTGATCTGGGTTTCCTAAACCACAAAAAGCCCAGAGATTTTTGGTTTTTAAAGGCCCTTTAAAGAAAGTTTTCTTAGTCAGTTGAAAAAGAGGAGTGGTAAGGGATAAATCTAATTGATCTCTAAGATAATTAGTATTTTCAAAAGTTAAAATCATATCTGCTTTATTGCATGCGCTATCAATCGATTGGCGCAAGGGCCCTGCTGGAAAAATGTTTTTATTTCCCAGGGAATCAAGTGAATGGATTATAAGAATGTGAAGTGATTTTTTGAAAGTTGGGTTTTGATATCCGTCATCCATAATAATCAAGGAAGGATTTTGTTTTTCTGCTTCAATAAGTGAACTAATCCTATCTTTACCAACAATTGTCGTGTGTTTTTGTGCTAGGAGTATTGCTTCATCACCAACGTCTTTAGCTGTGTGCTGGTTTGGGTTAACTGTAATTGTTTGATGAGTAAGGGTGCCCATGTATCCCTTTGAAACAATACAAACTTTTTGTTGGTTTTGTTCAGCCCAACCTGAAAGTGCTAGAGTAACAGGGGTTTTTCCAGAGCCACCAAGGGTTATATTACCAACACACCAAATAGGCGTTTGAAAAGATCTTGATTGAGAAAGCCTCTCTCTCAACCAGTTTACCAGTTGATAGAGTTTTGAAAACGGCCAGAATAACAGGGATAAGAGATTTGGTTTTTGAAACCAAAATTTTGGGGCTTTCATAAAAATTATTGGTTTATTTTTTTAATGATATTAGTCATTTCCTTTACAAGATACTGTGCTTTTTTTTGTTCAGTATTAATGATTTGATCTGATTCCTCAAAGAATTTGTTTCGATCGTCTTTATTTTCAAGTTCTTCAAGGACAAGCTTAAACAAATCACCCTCAGTAAATGCGATGTTGATAAAGGGCTTGTCTATGAAAGGTTCATAGAGAGAATGATTACCTTGATGATGAGGACCAACGATAAGCTTGCAGTGGTTTGTGAGTGCTTCAATAGGATTGTGCCCACCTTTGTTGATAAAGGATCCACCCAAGAAAGAAAAATGCATTTTTTTGTATAGTTCTGAGAGGTTCCCAAACACGTCAAAAATCAATACATTTGATTCAATCTGATCGTTTTTTGAGTAAAATTGATACGATAAATTCACTTTTTGACACAATTCTGCAACTTCTTGCGCGCGATGAGGATGACGCGGGGCAATAATTAAAAGAGTATTTGGATGTTTGATTAGAATTTTCTTGTGTACATTAATTAAGATTTCTTCCTCACCGGAGTGTGTACAAGAAGCTAGCCAAGAAAGCTTATCGCTGGGAATACATAAGTTTAATTTTTGATTTTTTTCAGCTGTGACTCCCTGCAAAAATTTAATGTTTCCCATGTACTCTGCTGAATTAATTTCTAGATCATTGTAAGCTTCTTGATCTTTTTGAGATTGTGCATAAATTTTTGTGAAGCATCCCATCATTTTCTGGAAGGTTTTTGATATGTGCCTCCATCTTTTTTTTGATCTTTGAGAGAGCTTTCCATTAATCAAGTACAAAGGAATATTGTTTTTTTTGATTTCATTTAAAAACCCTGGCCATAAATCTGATTCTGTCCAAATCACTAACTTGGGTTGCCAGTAGTTTAAAAAATGCTGACGAAATGCTGGAACATCAAAAGGAATAAATTGATGGTCGCCATATTTTTTTGCAAAGGCAACGATTCCATCAAAAGATCTTTTTGAGGATGAGGTGATAATTAGATTGAGCGTGGTATTTTTGCTAATAGATTTCAGTAAAGGCTCAAGGGTTTTTAGCTCTCCTAAACTTGCCCCATGAACCCAAACATAGGATCCAGATCTTTTGAGTGGAAAAGAACGGCTGAGGCGCTGATTGGACGATTCTTTATTATAAAAAAGGGGCGCAACAAGATGCAAAAAGGGGTGAATTATATGCATGCACAAATCATATAATTTTAATAAGGCCATAGGTCAGCCTCATTAGTTAGCGCATCAAGTTTTTTTTTAAGGTTTGAGCTTGTTTGTTCAAACGCTTCTTTATTTTCAGGGGGAAGAATTGGCGCGCCAATCAGAAGACACCCTTTATTAAAGGGATAAGCCAAAACAAAACGATCCCAACTTTTAAGAATTTTTTTGCGTTTACAACTGTAAGTAATTGGGATGATTTGCTTTTGACTCATGTAAGCACACTGAAGCACACCTGGAGCAATACTGTATCTTGGTCCACGTGGGCCATCGGGTGTGAACCCAACAATTGCATTGCCTTTTAGTAAGTTTAAACTTTCACGAAGCGCTTTTGTGCCTGATTTTTTAGTTGAGCCTGCAATGGTTTTAACAGAAAAATATGACATGGTTTTACTGATAATTTTACCATCGGCATGAGCTGAAATAAGCATGTGTTTTGGTGCCTTAATTTTTGATATTTCAGGTGCCATCATCAACAAACGTCCATGCCAAAAGCAGAGAATAAAACCTTTACCTTCATTGATGATTTTTTGGCTTTCTGGGTGAATTTGAACAGCCCATCTGCTTGTATACCATACAAGTTTGATATATAGAGTACCAATAAAAGCCAGAATCTCTTGCACCCATTGTTTTTTGATGAGTTTCTTCATTGTTTACGTGTTGAATTGAAGGGCGCAGAGCCTTTGATAGAGACCGTCAGTTTTTATTAAATTCTGGTGTGTCCCCGTTTGAACAAGCTTACCCTGGTCAAAAACCATGATTTGATCAGCATCTTTTACGGTTGATAACCGGTGAGCAATCGTGAGGGTTGTTCTATCTGCACTTAAGTCTTGTAGAGCATTTTGAATGATATTTTCGGAATCAGAATCCAAGGAAGAAGTTGCTTCATCAAGAAGAAGAATTGGTGCATCTTTTAAAAAAGCCCGAGCAATTGAAATACGTTGCTTTTGACCACCTGAAAGTTTAAGCCCTCTCTCTCCTATTTGTGTTTCCAATCCTTTGGGAAGTTCATTGATAAATTCATGACAAGCAGATCGGTGGATCGCTTGTTCAATTTGGGCATCTGTTGCCAAAGGAGATCCATAACATATGTTCTCACGTATGCTGCCATGAAAAAGAACGACATCTTGGCTGACAAGAGCAATGTTTTCTCTCAAGCTTTCAATCGTTACATCTCTCAAATCTTGATTATCTATGATAATTGAACCTTGTGCAGGATCATAAAAACGTAGCAATAAATTAAAGATAGTTGATTTTCCAGCCCCGCTTGGCCCGACAAGGGCAATGTGTTTTTTAGCCGGAATAGAAAATGATAGGTTGGACAGAGTTGGTTGGCTCTCGTAAGAAAATGAGACATCGTTAAATTTTATTTCTCCTGATGAGAGAGCCAGGTTTTTAGCACTGGGTTTTGTTTGAATGGTTTTTGGGGTGTCGATAATATGAAATACATCTTCAGCTGCAGCTAGGCCTTCTTGAACATTAGCATGAAGGTTGGCGAGTTTTTTCATGGGTTCATAAGTCATCAGAAGCGCTGCTATGAAAGAGAAAAAAGCGCCGGCTGTATTGTAGCCCTTAATAACTTGCCAGCCGCCATAAGCGATGATTATTACAATAGCCAATCCACCCAACGTTTCCATTATCGGAGCAACTGTCGCTTTTGCACGACCTGCCTTAATTGCATATTTTTTTAACGTATGGATATAAGTTTGGGCGCGATTTTCTTCGGTTGATTCCATGTTGTATGACTTAACGATTTTTATGCCTTGAAATATTTGTGTCAGATAAGAAACCCAGTCACCCGTTTCGTTCTGGGTATTACCAGATATTTTACGCATCTTACGACCTGTTTTTGATAAAGGAATAATCGAGAAAGGAAGAATCACAAGTGCCACGGCTGCAAGTTTTGCATCTTGATAAAACATTATCCCGATCAAACCAACAAGCGTTATCGAATCTTTACCCAAACTTGTGATAATTTGTGAACATAGATTGCGTATCATTGTGATATGATAAGTACTAAAAGAAATAAGACGACCTGTTTTATTTTCTGAGAAAAACGCTACGTCTGCATGAACAATTTTTTCAAAAATTTTAATTTGCATATCAGCAATGATTGATTGGCCAATTTTGTTCATCAACACCCCTTGACCATAACTTGCAAGGCCTTTTGTAATGAAGGTTATTAGAACACCTATGGATAACCATTTAAGCATATCAAGGTCTTCATTTTTAAATACATCATCAACCACTGGTTGAAGCATCCCAGCCACTGCAGCCGTACAAAGAGAATAAACCCCCATAAAAAGAAAAGCTAAAATGATCTTATATCGATAGGCTGAAATGTATTCACGCCACAATCTAAGGAGCAAAAATTGTGTTTTACTGATTTTTATCATGCTTTGAATATCTCGGATTGCTCTGTTTTTGTAAAGTAATCCTTATTACCCTGAGATCAGGGATCAGACATTATCCTTTGCTTTGTACTCTCCCCACATCTTTTCAAGATCGTAATGGCTTCTTGTTTCAGACGTGAAAAGATGAACAATGTGATCCCCTGCATCTAGGATAACCCAATCCGAATGGTGATCGCCTTCAATGTGATTTAGGGATTTTTCTTCTTTTAGCTTTTTCCTTAAATGTTCAGCTGTAGATTGAATGTGGCGCAGGCTTGTTCCTGTTCCAATTATTAAGGTATCAGCAATTGATGATTTATCTTTAAGATCAATAACAACAATATCTGTAATTTTTTTTTCTTCAAGAAAGTCAGATATAGACTTTGCTGAAGTGAAGGTGGGTTGTTTTTGAGAAGTCATTGATGACATAGGTTGGCTGACATGCTCTTTTTTGAAGATTTTAAGTGAGTAGTTTTGTATTTATACAAATGTCTATGGTACTTATGGTTTATTAGCTCTATTAAAGAAAGTTAATTTAAAATATGCAACAAAATATTTTGTCATCAGAGTTTAAAAGTTTTCTTAAAGCAAGATTTATTGAACTTTTTGCATTGGGAATCTTCTTTTTTTCAATTGCTTTGCTAATTAGTTTATCAAACTATAGCCCGAAAGATAACTCTTTAAATACAATTGGAGGACCTACTCCACAAAACATTATGGGTTTGTGGGGATCTTATACAGCAGATTTTTTGTTTCAATTTTTTGGACTCACTGTTTTTTTATTGCCGATTGTTTTATTGATTTGGAGTGTGCAGATTTTTTTACACAAACCCCCTCGTTATTTGATTGCCCGTATCGTTGCTCTTTTTTTTGCCTTGGTTTTATTGAGCTCTTATTCTCAGCAATGGGTTTTAGATCAATTAAATTTTGGGTTAATAAGTAGTAAGGGAGCCATTGGGCTTATTATTTATGATCAAGCAACAAATTTATTAAGGCAGTGGGCTTTATCCGATCTTACTTTTTATATATTTTCAACGACATGTTTGATCGTTCTACTTTCTTTCTTATTCAATTTGACCTTAACAAGGTGGGTAAATATTTTTGTCAAAACAGGCCAAATTATTTTGAGAGGTTTGACAAATATTTTTGGCCTTTTATTCAAGAAGGGTGCTCAACAAAAGGTTAATCAGAAATTTACACATCCTGATTTAACAGCCCGTATCAAAAAAAGGCCGATCCAGGAAGGGCTTGTTGCAATTCCAGAAAAAAAACCTGCTTTATTACCAACGCAATCTGATTATCATTTTCCACCTTTTGATTTATTAGCGTCGGTGGATACCTCAAAAACGCCAAAAATGTCTGCACAACAATTACAAGAGAGTGGAGCTATGTTGGCTGGGGTGCTTGATGAATTTGGTGTGAAGGGTGATATGGATGAAATCAGTCCTGGACCCGTTGTAACGCTTTATCAGTTACGTCCTGCACCAGGCACAAAGTCTGCGCGTGTTATTGGGTTAGCTGATGATATCGCCCGATCTATGAGCGCTGTTTCAGCGAGAATTGCCGTTATTCCGGGCTATAATGCAATTGGTATCGAGCTTCCCAATCATAAGCGTCAAATGGTTTATTTTCGAGAAATGCTTGTTTCTAGAGCCTATCAAAATAATACTTTGCGTCTTCCGCTTGCTTTGGGAAAAAATATTGGTGGTGAACCAGTCGTGGCTGATTTGGCTAAAATGCCTCATTTGTTAGTAGCGGGAACAACAGGGTCTGGTAAGTCAGTTGCTATTAATACAATGATATTATCTTTGTTGTTTTGTAAGACGCCTGAACAATGTCGTTTTATAATGATTGATCCAAAAATGTTAGAGCTCTCGGTTTATGACGGCATTCCACATTTGCTTACTCCAGTTGTAACAGATCCACATAAAGCGATTCTCTCTTTAAAATGGGTTGTGCGTGAAATGGAATCTCGGTACCAAAACATGGCTAAATTGGGCGTGCGAAATCTGGATGGTTATAATCAACGCATCCAACAAGCGCAACAAACAGGGGAAGTTATAACCCGTAAGGTTCAAACAGGATTTGACCCACAAACAGGCCAGGCAGTTTTTGAAGAGCAAGAACTTAAACTCGAAGAGCTGCCACAAATCGTTGTTATTGTTGATGAAATGGCAGACTTGATGTTGGTTGCGGGAAAAGAAATAGAGTCGGCTGTGCAGCGACTGGCACAAATGGCACGGGCAGCGGGTATTCATTTGATCATGGCTACTCAACGCCCATCTGTTGATGTTATTACAGGGACTATTAAGGCTAACTTTCCAACACGAATTAGTTTTCAGGTTACCTCAAAAATTGATAGCCGGACGATTCTGGGTGAGCAAGGTGCAGAGCAGTTGTTAGGACAGGGGGATATGCTATATATGGAGCCCGGTGGACAAGTAAGGCGTGTGCATGGTCCGTTTGTTTCTGATCAAGAGGTCGAGCGGGTGGTTCAATATTTAAAAGCACAAGGCCAACCAGACTATGTTGATGATATTGGTAAAGAAATAGATGGAATGAGCGCCGAAATAGGCGGCGAGAATGACGACCCGCTTTACAAGCAAGCGCTTGAGCTAGTTCTTAATGAACGAAAAGCCTCAACCAGTTTTATACAACGACATTTGAAAATTGGCTATAACAGAGCAGCAACGATAATTGAACAGATGGAGCAAGCTGGTGTCGTCAGTGCCGCCAATCACGTAGGTAAACGAGAAATACTAATTGAAAAATAGTTAATTTGTTTATTTGAAGACTAATAGTTCACGGTTCTTGTCATTTGTGATACAAACACAATCAGAATATTATATTTATTATGAGTATTAACATTGAAAAAGTTCTTTTAATTGATCACTTTTGTGACGCTTTATTAGCTAAATTTGGCGTTAAAGATGTGCAAAACTTCTATAATTTTCTGAATGATTTAAAGGGGGCTTTAGATCAAAATCCTTCATTGAAGCGTTTTTTTGAATCGCCCAGAACCTCAGGGGCACGCATGTCACGCTTTTTTTCTGAAATTAAAAAGGACTTTTCTTCAATAGACCGAGAAAGTCTTATTGTCATGGCGGAGTTTGCGCTTTTAGAGGATATCCAAGCTGTCCTCGAGCGGCTTGATCTTGCAGTTTCTAGGGCAAAGGGCATTGTAAAAGTCGATGTTTTCTCAGCAAAAAAACTTGGCAAAAAAGAAGAAAAAGAAATTTGTGATAAGTTAGAATCCATGGATGTGAAAGATATAACTTTGGAAAACCATGTTGATCCTAGCTTGCTCAAAGGCTATAAAATGCGATGGAATAATCAAGTTTATGACGCCTCGCTCAAAAAACAATTAGATGAATTACAAAATACTCTGATGGGAATAAAAGCATGACTTTAACGACAGCTGAACTAAATACAATTTTAACAAAAAGACTGGAATCTTTTGATCCACAAGAAACCTTGGAAAAAGTAGGTGAGGTGATCAGTGTAGGGGACGGTATTGCTCAGGCTTATGGCCTTGAGAAGGTTAAAGCAGGTGAAATGGTGCGTTTTGAAAACGGTACCAAAGGTATGGTTTTAAACCTTGAAGATAAAAATGTCGGGATTGTGATTTTTGGCGACAAGAAATCTGTTAAAGAGGGTGATACGGTTTACCAGACAAATGAAATGATGTCTGTGCCAACTGGTAAATCATTGCTGGGGCGCGTGGTTAATGCTCTTGGTGAGCCTGTAGATGGAAAAGGTGATCTGGTTAATGTTGAGCTTCAACCGGTTGAAAAAGCTGCGCCAGGCATTATCGCTCGAAAATCTGTTCATGAACCAATGCAAACCGGGATTAAGGCTATTGATGCCCTTGTACCAATTGGACGTGGGCAACGTGAGTTGATTATCGGTGACCGTCAAACAGGTAAAACAGCCCTTATCATTGATACAATTTTGAACCAAAAGCGTGCTTTTGATGAGGAGGACGAAAAAAACAAACTATACTGTGTGTATGTTGCAATTGGTCAGAAAAAATCAACAATTGCGCAAATCGTTAAGCGTCTCGAAGACTCAGGCGCTCTTGATTACACAATCATCGTTTCAGCGTCTGCCTCTGATCCAGCGCCGATGCAATTCCTAGCGCCTTATGCTGGTTGCACCATGGGTGAATATTTCCGGGACAATGGTATGCACGCACTGGTTGTGTATGATGATTTGTCTAAACAAGCCAATGCTTACCGTGAGATGTCTCTTCTTTTACGTCGTCCACCTGGACGGGAAGCTTATCCCGGAGATGTGTTTTACTTGCACTCACGTTTGTTGGAGCGAGCGGCTAAGTTAAGTGACGAATTTGGGGGTGGGTCTCTTACAGCGCTTCCTGTGATTGAAACGCAAGCGGGTGATGTTTCTGCGTACATCCCAACCAATGTGATTTCAATTACCGATGGGCAAATCTTTCTAGAAACTGAGTTGTTCTTTAAGGGTTTGCGCCCAGCGATTAATGTTGGTTTGTCTGTTAGCCGTGTTGGATCTGCAGCACAATCTAAAGCGATGAAGCAGGTTGCGGGAAGTATTAAGCTCGAATTAGCGCAATATCGTGAGATGGCAGACTTTGCTCAGTTTGCCTCTGATCTAGATGCCGCAACAAAAAAACTTCTTGATCGAGGTGACCGTTTAATTGAGTTGCTAAAGCAACCTCAATATCACCCCCTTTCTCTATCTGAACAGGTTTTAAGTATTTTTGCAGGTGTTGAGGGGTACTTGGACAATATGCCAGCATTAAAAGTTCCTTCTTTCTTAGCTTTTGCTATTGAAGAAGCTAGAGATGAGGGTGTTTTATTGGATGAAATTGATCGTGAAGGAAAAATATCTGACGAACTAAAAGAAAAGATGCATCGCTTTTTTAAGCTCAAAGTGGAAAAGTTTTTAGAGCATGGCCAGTCTTAAAACATTAAAAAAAAGAATTCAAAGTGTTCAGTCGACACGTAAAATAACGTCTGCCATGCGCATGGTAGCCACGTCGTATTATCGTCGTTATCAAACGCAAATTGCCCCGATAAGACGAATGAATTCCGAATTAACAGCTGCTCTTAAAACGGCTTATGTAGTGAATTCATTAGAGGGGTATATTGATCCGTTTGTTGCATCTTCTGCGCCTGTTAAGAACCACTTGTTGCTTGTGATTGGTACAGATCGTGGCTTGTGCGGTAGTTTTAATATTAAGCTTCTTAATAATGCTCAAGGAAAGGTAGATCAATTAATTGATATGGGACAAAATGTCTCTGTTTTGTGTGTTGGCCACCGTCTTTCAAGTATGACAAGCATGATAAACCAAGCGCAGGCTGTTAAAGGGCATGAGATTGATTATAAAAACGTTGCAGGCTTTGCTGCTTCGTTTATTTCGCATTTAAGAAAATTAAGAAGAGAAAATCTTATTCAGGCTTGTACGGTGATTTATGGATCGCATGAATCAGCCATTTCTTTCACCCCAAAAGCGATGTCTTTATTACCGATTTTTTCAGAGCAAGACTTTGAAAATAAAGAGGATATTATTGATCCGTTGTTTGAGTCTGAACCGGATCCAAGTTGTTTTATGGAGAGCCTTGCCCCGGAAGTTGCAAGGTCTTTATTGCAACAAGCGATTATTGAAAGCAAGGCATCTGAAGAAAGTACAAGAATGGTTGCTATGGAAAATGCGACCAAAAATGCGGAGGAAATGATCCGTAAGCTTAACATTGAATTTAACCGAAACCGTCAAGCTTCTATTACAAAAGAGCTTATAGAAATTATTTCTGGCGCGGAAGCAGTTTAGAGGAGTATTTATGACTGAGAAAAAGAACCAACAGCATCTTATTGGCCGCTTGCACCAAGTAATTGGTCCTGTTGTTGATGTTGAGTTTCCCGATGAATTACCTGCTATTACGAATGCACTTATTATCAAAAACGGCGATGAGGACATCACTCTTGAGGTTGTAATGCACCTTGGAAATAATATTGTGCGAACCATTGCAATGCAAGCAACCGATGGATTAAGCCGTGGATTAGAGGTTATTGATACAGGGGATGCTATTAAAGTTCCTGTTGGTCCAGAAACCTTGGGGCGTATTATGAACGTAATTGGTGAGCCTATTGATGAGCGTGGGCCTATTAACGCAAAACACCATGACGTTATTCACAAACCTGCACCCTTATTTACCAATCAGTCAACAGAAACTCAAATGTTAGAAACGGGAATTAAGGTTGTTGACCTACTGGCGCCATACATGCGAGGCGGTAAAGTTGGTTTGTTTGGTGGAGCTGGT
>DLRV01000009.1:3299-55022 GCA_002500565.1 Holosporaceae bacterium UBA7879 | reverse complement strand
GGTGGAGCTGGTGTTGGAAAAACAGTTTTGATTATGGAACTGATCAACAACATTGCTAAAGCACATGGGGGTTATTCTGTCTTTGCTGGGGTTGGAGAAAGAACCCGTGAAGGAAATGATCTATACCATGAAATGATTGATTCAGGTGTTATTGATATTGATGGAGATCAATCAAAAGCAGCTCTTGTATACGGACAAATGAATGAACCCCCTGGGGCACGTGCGCGGGTGGCGCTTACAGGATTGACTGTTGCTGAGTACTTCCGAGATCAAGCTGGTCAAGATGTCTTATTGTTTATTGATAACATATTTCGGTTTTCTCAGGCCGGATCTGAAATATCCGCTTTGCTTGGGCGTATTCCTTCAGCGGTTGGATATCAGCCAACTTTGGCAACAGAAATGGGTGAGCTTCAAGAACGTATTACAACAACGCAAACTGGATCTATTACCAGTGTGCAAGCGATCTACGTTCCGGCGGATGACTTAACGGATCCTGCGCCAGCAACATCGTTTTCCCACCTGGATGCAACAACAGTTTTGAGTCGGCAAATTGCCTCCCTTGGAATTTACCCTGCAGTGGACCCGCTTGATTCAACTTCACGGATTTTAGATCCAGATATTGTTGGTCAAGAGCACTATCAAGTTGCCCGAGAAGTTCAAACAGTCTTGCAGACATACAAATCTCTACAAGACATTATTGCGATTTTGGGAATGGACGAGCTGTCTGATGAAGATAAGTTAATCGTAGCAAGAGCAAGAAAAATTCAACGTTTCTTCTCTCAACCATTCCATGTGGCAGAAGTGTTTACAGGCATGAAAGGGGCTTATGTTCCCTTGTCTGATACGATTAGAGGCTTCAAAGAAATTCTATCTGGTAAGTATGATCATTTGCCTGAGTCTGCTTTTTACATGGTTGGGTCTATTGAAGAAGCTATAGAGAAAGCGGCAAAGATTGAGCAGTAATAATGGCTAAAAATCTCACACTTAAAATCTTGACCAGTCAGTCACAAACTGAAAAAAAGGACATTAAATCTATTTTAGTGCCTGGTTTAAGTGGAGATGTTGAAGTGCGTCCAGGGTATGCAAATATGATCATTGCCCTTCGACCTGGTACAGTTAACTTAAAGCCATCTGAAGAAAAGGTTGAGATTACACAGGGCGGATTGCTTACGATTCGCCATAACCATTGTACTTTATGCCTTCTTGATTCACCTCAAAGCACTGAAGATAGCGAGAATAAAGATATTCAAGAAATTGAAACTATTCTTGATGCGAACTTTTTTGCACAAAAAAGCTTATAAACTTTTCCTTTTTTGGTAAAATAGGCGCTGAATCAATAATGATTCATAGACTGAGGATGGCACTATGAACACCGAAAAGTTTACAGATCGTGCACGCGGGTTTTTACAAGCTGCACAAACATTAGCTCAAACAAGAAATAATCAAAGACTTGTTCCAGAACACTTGCTTAAAGTATTAATAGATGATTCTGACGGATTGGCAGCAACATTGATTGAATCAGCTGAGGGCAATGTTCAATTAATCCAGAAAGAGATTGACCAGTATTTAGAAACACTACCGAAAATTAGTGGCACGGCTTCTGGACAAGTTTTTTCATCCCCTGAATTTGTGCAGGTTTTAAATGAAGCTGAAAAATTAGCCACTAAAGCGGGTGATAGTTATGTAACAGCAGAAATGCTTCTTTTGGCTTTGTGTCTAAGCCCTAAAACCGAAAGTTATGCGATATTAAAAAAAGCGGGCGTTACAGCTAAAAAATTAAATGAGGCAATTACATCAATGCGGAAAGGACGGCAAGCACACAGTGCAAGTGCTGAGGATGGATATGATGCCCTCAAAAAATATGCACGAGATTTAACCGCGGTTGCGAGAGAGGGTAAACTTGATCCGGTTATTGGTAGAGACGAAGAAATTCGTCGCACGATTCAAGTTTTGGCTCGGCGGACAAAAAATAATCCTGTTTTAATTGGTGAACCAGGAGTTGGTAAAACAGCAATTGTTGAAGGTCTCGCTTTAAGAATTGTTAATGGTGATGTGCCTGAAAGCCTTAAAAATAAAGACCTGTTATCGCTGGACCTTGGGGCGTTAATAGCAGGTGCTAAATATCGCGGCGAATTTGAGGAACGACTAAAGTCAATTCTTGCCGAAGTTTCAGATGCAGCTGGAAAAATTATTCTATTCATTGATGAGCTTCACACTTTGGTTGGTGCTGGTAAAACGGATGGCGCCATGGATGCATCCAATATGCTGAAGCCTGCTTTAGCACGAGGGGAGTTGCATTGTGTGGGCGCAACAACACTTAATGAATATCGACAGTATATTGAAAAAGATGCAGCTTTAGCGCGTCGATTTCAGCCAGTTTTTGTTCCTGAGCCATCTGTTGCCGAAACCGTTTCCATTTTAAGGGGAATCAAAGAAAAATACGATCTTCATCATGGAGTGAGAATTACAGACGGAGCAATTGTTGCCGCG
Organism: Holosporaceae bacterium UBA7879; assembly: GCA_002500565.1. Classification (GTDB taxonomy): domain Bacteria; phylum Pseudomonadota; class Alphaproteobacteria; order UBA7879; family UBA7879; genus UBA7879. Next base: position 52,532 of record DLRV01000009.1, on the reverse strand, counting down.
GCGACACTTTCAGATCGATATATCTCAGATCGCTTCTTGCCGGATAAAGCAATTGATTTGGTTGATGAGGCAGCTAGCCGCGTTCGGATGCAAATTGACTCTAAACCAGAAGAGCTCGATAATTTAGATCGTCAGTTGGTACAGTTGAAAATCGAACAATCAGCGTTGAAAAAAGAAACTGATGATAGTTCAAAACAGAGACTTGCTGAATTGGAAAAAGAAATAAAATCTCTTGAATCAAAATCTTTGGATTTATCAAGCGCGTGGGAGACTGAGCGTCAAAAAAGGGCCTCAACCCAGACACTTAAGGAACAGTTGGACCAAGCACGCAGTGAGCTGGAAGTTGCGCAACGTTCTGGGGATTTAACCAAAGCTGGTGAGCTGATGTATGGCTTGATACCAGAGTTAGAGTCAAAACTTGCTCAAAAGGAAAAATCAGAAAAACAATCTTTGGCGGCTGAGGAGGTGACAGATCAAAATATAGCGGAGGTTGTTTCAAAGTGGACAGGCATTCCCGTCGATAAAATGCTCGCAAGCGAGCGCTCTAAGTTAATGGATATGGAAAAGCTTTTGCAACAGCGGGTCATTAGTCAATCTGAGGCTATAACGGCTGTTGCCAATGCTGTAAGACGAGCAAGAGCGGGATTGCAAGATCCAAACCGTCCGCAAGCTTCATTTCTTTTTCTGGGTCCCACTGGTGTTGGTAAAACCGAGCTGGTTAAAGCTTTGGCTGAGTTTTTGTTTGACGATGAAACAGCGATGGTCCGTTTGGATATGTCTGAATTTATGGAAAAGCATGCTGTTGCGCGCCTGATTGGTGCCCCTCCAGGATATGTTGGGTATGATGAAGGTGGAGTTTTGACTGAGGCGGTTAGAAGACGTCCCTATCAGGTTGTGTTATTTGATGAAGTGGAAAAAGCACATCCTGATGTTTTTAATATTCTATTACAGGTTCTGGATGATGGTCGATTAACAGATGGACAGGGCCGTACAGTTGATTTTCGCAATACAATTATCATCCTTACTTCAAACTTAGGCAGCCAAGAGCTTGCAAATCAAAAAGATGGGGAGTCAGCAGAGCTGGTTCGAGAAAAGGTAATGGAGCATGTTCGTGCTGCTTTCAAACCCGAGTTCATTAACCGTCTAGATGAAATATTGTTATTTAGCCGTTTAAGCAAAAAAGATATGAGCTTTATTGTTGAAATTCAAATCAGGCATCTCCTTAAAAGGTTAGAAGATCGCAAGATAGAGCTTGTTTTGAATGCGGATGCTAAAGAATGGCTTGCTGAAAAAGGATACGATCCAGTCTATGGCGCACGTCCTCTTAAGCGTGTCATTCAAACCTATGTCCAAAACCCTTTAGCTACTATGCTTCTTGATGGACAACTTATGGATGGTCAGAGAATTACGACAACTGTTGAAGGTGATAAGCTTAAGTTTATCCTATCTTAAACAAATAAGATTAGTATTTGTTTATGGATATGAAATTAACTTATAAACCGTTAGAAGTTATACCATTCTGTGATATTCAAGAATGCTCTCGAGAAGATCTTGAAAAGGCATTTTTAGTTCTTCAAAATCAAGCGATCGAAAAAAGTAAGACAATCGATTATTTGCTGAAAGCCAGTTATGACGGATATTGGGACTGGTATATTCAAGATGATTATGAATATATGTCGCCAAGATTCTGGGAGATATTGGGAGTTGATCCTGCGACAAAAAAGCATAGTCCATCTGAATGGATGGATCTTATTTTTAAAGAAGATCTTGATATTGCCCTTGATAATTTTAAAAAGCACGTCGATTCGAAGGGTGAGCACGAATATAAACAAATTGTTCGATATCGCCATGCAAATGGATCAACAGTATATGTGTCGTGTGCAGGTAGTGTTGTTGAATGGGATAATAACGGACAGCCAATTAGAATGATTGGGACCCATACAGATGTAACTGAAATGATTGAAGTGCAACAAAGTCTTCAAGAAAGTCAAGAACGTTTTGAGTTAGCTATTAAGGGGGCAAGTGTTGGGATTTGGGATTGGGATATTATAAATGATAAAGTTTACTGGTCAGATAGATTAAAAACTCTTTTAGGTGTCAGTGAGTCCTTCGAACCAAGTCTTAAAGACTCTTTAGATCGTCTGCATCCAGAAGATGTTGAAATCCTTGAGAGTCATCTTCAAAATCACCTTGAACACAAAAAGCCTTACAGTGCAGAAGTGCGTATGCGCCACGATGATGGTGAATATATTTGGATCCAAGTGCGTGGTCAGGCTATGTGGGATGATAAAAATATCCCTCTTCGTATGTGTGGCTCTGTTGATGATATTACGCTCCGTCGTCAAGAACAGGATTTGCTGAAAAAAAGAAGCTTAGATTTAGAAGATGCCAATGCTGAATTGGAAAGTATCAACCAGCAACTAGAAGAGTTTACCTATGCAGCATCTCATGATTTGATGTCACCCCTTAGATCAGTCATTAACTTATCACAATGGGTTGCTGAAGATACAAAAGATGATTTGAAGCCAGAGGATATGGAGTATGTTGAACGCATAAATGCTAAGGCAAAAAAAATGGAAGCCTTTTTGACTAATCTTATTGATGATATGAAAGAAAAGATTAGTAATAATGAATCTGAAAAACGTTTGTTTGATAGCAGCGAGTCACTTAACATGGCTCTAAGGCTTGTTGATATGCCTACTGGTTCAATTTTAGAGGTTCCAAAAAAGATGCCCAAGATTTTGGCAAGACCTCTGAAAATAACACGTATTTTCTATAATTTAATTGATAATGCTATTAAATATAGGGATAAAAGCAGAAAATTTTCTTTGAAAGTAGAATTTAGAAAAGAAAAAGACCACTTTACTTTTTTTGTTACTGATAATGGCCGGGGAATTGATACCTCAACCTCTGCTGATGTTTTTTCTATGTTTGTTCGTAAGATCAAAAAAGATGTTCCAGGTAAAGGACTTGGTTTGTCGATGGTTAAAAGAATGGTTGAAGCAGAGGGCGGCACAATTGACTTTGAAACAAAACTTGGCTTTGGAACAACTTTTTTCTTCACAATTCCAAGATAACCTAATATGTGTTGACCAATTTAAATAATTGGTAAGAAAAGAATATTAGATGACTTCCCGTACTTTAACTCTTTTAGTAACTGGATTTATAATCGCTATAGAGTGCGCTATTAGTTTTAACTCGTTATTTCTGCCTGATGTACAAGAAAATATGAACCTATCAGACCAGCTTGCAAGTTATTCTATTAGCTTTGGCTTATTTGCTACTGGATTTGCAGCGATGCTGTATGGAAGTTTATGCGATGGTATGGGAAGAAGACCGATCATTGTCATGAGCAGTATTTTGTTTTCTGTTGGGACTGCTATAACCATTTATGCACAGAATGTTATAACCCTTGCTATTGGTCGTTTATGTCAAGGACTTGGCTCTGGATCTGGTTGGGTTGTTGGCAATGCAAGCTTAAGAGATGTGTATAGTGAACGCGCTTATGTGCGCATAATAAATTATGTTCACTCAGTTGTAGGTATTGTTCCTGCAATTGCCCCAGTGATCGGATCATATCTCTTGGCTTATATGCAATGGCGAAGTATTTTTAGTCTTTTACTGATCTTTTCTCTAGCAATACTTGCGCTACAAATTTTCTTTTTGCCAGAAACATTGAAAGAGAAGAAAAAGGTTACGCCTAAGATTTTCTTTAAAAATTTCTCTACTGTCCTTTTAAACCGACGATATCAATATTTTTTGGTGATCAAAATATTTACAGTCATGCTTCTTTTTATGGATATAGGAACATGTTCACTCATGTTGGTTAACTATATGGGAGTTGAAGAGACAACATATGGTTATTACGTGTTCCCGCTTTTTGCATTGTATGTACTCGGAACAATTTTTTCTGAAAAAATACTCTCACGTTTTATGAGTATTGATACAATTCTTATTCTTGGGGTTGGATCTATTATACTCGGGAATTTTTTGACCGTATTATTTGGTTTGGGGTTTGGATGGAAATTGGGTGCAATTGCCGTTCAAGGATTAAAAATGTTTACATATCTTGGATTCGGATTAATTTTTGGTAATGCTACAGGATCAATTGTTGATTCGGTTCCTGAAAATGCGGGGTCAGGAGCCGCGATGATGATAGCTTTTGAAATGATTTTAAGTGCTATAGGGCTTGGCGTTATAGGAGTATTTTTCGATGGATCACCCTACCCTTACAGTATTGCTGCGTTGGTATCCTGCATAAGTGTTTTGATCATTACATCATTAATGAATAGGTTAAGATACATTCACATTAGGGCCTAATCTTGCTAGCTTCTTTAATAACTTTGATCATAACCGTTGGAAAAGCGTGATTTTTTAGATCTTCGATATTACACCAAAACCCGCCTTTGATATCTGGTGGTATTTTGTTGGTTGTGACAATATCCAGGATCAAGTGAAAATGTGTGAAGGTGTGATGAACTCTTGAAGATTTTTTATCTTTTATGCCATCTTTCATCTCGAGCCAATCGGTTGAGGGAAACTCCATGAGTCCCGCCAACAATCTCCCCTCAGTACGTTTGCGAATATAGAGTTGATTTTTTGCATTTTTTATCCAATAAACCGTCCCAAATCGGGTTGGTTTGAGTGGTTTTTGAGCCTTTTTGGGGTGGTTTTGGACTGTTTTTGTACTAAAAGCACAGCAATTTTCATGAAGCGGGCAAATAGAACATTTTGGTGATGCGGGCTTACAAATAGATGATCCAAGATCCATGATGGCTTGAGCTAAATTTCCAGGCTTATCAACCTTATAAAGCGGGGAAATTTTATGAGAAAACTCATTTTTAGCGCCTGGAAATAGACCGTCAAAGCATAGATATCTAGATAAAACGCGCTCAACATTACCATCAATAACAACGGCATACTTGTTAAAAGCGATCGTTAAAATAGCTGCTGCGGTGTAAGGGCCGACCCCTGGTAAGCTTAAAAGAGTTTTAAGATTTTCTGGAAATTTTTGATGATAACTATGGGTAATCTCTTGTGCGCACTTGAGTAGATTTCTTGCCCGCTGATAATATCCCAAACCTTGCCATAAATGAAAAACTTCATCCTCAGTTGCTTTTGCCAATTGATCAACTGTGGGCCATTTTTTTATAAATCTGTTGAAGTAGGGAATGACAGTTGGAACAGTTGTTTGCTGCAACATGATTTCACTTAGCCATACATAGTAAGGGTTTGGCTTACCATCTTTAGATCGCCACGGCAGCGTGCGTTGATGTTTTTCATACCAACTTAGAAGACTTGTTTGCAGAAAAGAGATTTTTTTGGGCGAAATCATTTAAATATAATTGAGCGGATCATAGGTTTTGCGGCCTTTACGAATTTCAAAATGTAGCTGTGGAGAGTTAACAAATCCAGTTTTCCCAACCATGCCCAGTACTTGACCTCTTTTAATTTCCATATTTTCTTTGGCAGTAATTTTTGAAAGGTGTGCATAAGCTGTGACCCATCCTCTTTTATGTTTAATAAGGACCAGGTTACCAAAACTCTTAATGCTTTGACCGGTATAAACAACCCGGCCATTTTCTGCTGCTTTAACAGGGGTATTAAGTGGGGCCTTAATATTGATACCATCATTAACAATACCACCTTTTTTAATACCATATCTTGATATGATTTGGCCATTTGTGACTGGTTTTTTGAATTGTCCTTCTCGCTGTGGGAGGGTAGACCCTATAGTTTTCTTGGGGCCAGATTTACGTCTTTTTCTAAAAGTGGTTTTTGGAGATGTGCCATGAATCCTTAGTTTCTGGCCAATTGTTAGCCTATATGGATCTTGTAGGTTGTTAAGCGTAACAAGAGTGTTTTGATCCATATTGTATAGTCGTGAAATGCTGTATAGGGTTTCCTTTGGTTTGACAATGTGAAAGCTTGCTTTGGGTATTTTTAAAGTTTGCCCAACAGTTAAAACATAAGGAGCGGAAAGATTGTTTTGTTGAATCAAGTCTTCTAGTGGAACTTGATGTAGCTGGGCGATACTATATAAAGTCTGCCCTTTTTGAATCATATGATCGGACCCACTAATAACAGTTGTTGTCGAATCGGTTTTTTTACTGGACAATGAGCGTGCTAAAATCCGTGGGAAAGAGGACCATGGCGCAAGCCCACCAGGACGTCCACACATTGTCAAAAGAAGCAGTAAAGTTAAATTAAATAGTATCAGGTAAAACCGAGCCATGCGGCAAGTTTACACCAAAATCTCTAGGAGAGAATAGTTTTGCCATTCATATAAGAATGAAGCACATCCGGGATAATAACAGAACCATTTTCTTGCTGATAATTTTCAAGAAGTGCAACCAGCGTTCTGCCTACGGCTAAGCCAGAACCATTTAGGGTATGAATAAACTCAGGCTTGCTTTTCTTTCCTTCTGATAATGGACGATAACGTGCTTTTAAACGCCTTGATTGATAGTCGCCAAAATAAGAGCAGCTAGAGATTTCTCTATAAGTATCTTGACTGGGAATCCATGCTTCTATGTCGTAGGTCTTTTGAGAATGGAAACCTAAATCGCCAGAACATAGCTGCATAACGCGATAGGGGATTTCTAGTGATTTAAGAATATGTTCTGCAGCGCCCAGCATCCTTTCGTGCTCTTCTTTTGCCATGTATTCTGGAACAAAGCTGACAAGTTCGACTTTATTAAATTGATGGAGACGGATCATGCCCCGTGTATCTTTCCCAGCTGCCCCTGCCTCTGAGCGAAAACATGGGGTGTATGCAACATAGCGCAAAGGGAGTTGATCTTGATCATAAATTTGATCTGCCGCTAAATTTGTAAGGCTAACTTCAGCTGTTGGGATAAGCCAGTGGTTCGTGGTTGTCTGAAAAGACTCTTCCCCAAATTTGGGCAGTTGACCTGTACCAAAGAGAGCTGAATCCCGAACCAACAGAGGAGGAGAAATTTCTTGATAACCATATTCGCTCGTGTGAACATCTAGCATGTACTCTGCGAGCGCCCGTTCAAGTTTTGCCAGATCTCCTTTAAGGACGACAAAGCGGCTACCTGACATCTTTGCCGCAGACTCAAAGTCCATGAGGCCCATATTGGTTCCAATTTCATCATGAGATTTGACAGAAAAAGGATAGTTCTTCGGTTTTCCGTGGGTGTGCATAAGAATATTATCTGCTTCACTGGATCCTGTGGGTGTGTCTTTTGAAATAAGATTGGGCAGTTGTGCAAAAAGGTTATGAAGGGTTTCGTTTAATTTTGTTTCTTCTGCTTCCAGAGATTGGACTTGAGTTCTTAGTTCAAGACCTTTTTCTTGTATGTCAGTTGAATCTACACCTTGCTTTTTAGCTGTTGCCATATCTTGGGCAAGGCATTTCTTTTGGTGTTGTAGATCTTGTAGTTTGGTTTGCAATGAGCGCAGTGATTCATCTGTTTCTAAGATTTCATTTAAGTCCAGGGCAAGCCCTCTTTTTTGACACATGTCTGAAAAAAGCTTTGAATTCTCACGAAGAAATTTTATATCAATCATTTTTTTCTCTTAGTGGTTAACCATAAAAATAGAATGGTTCCTTCATATAGCAACACGAGTGGAATTGCCAGTGCAACTTGGCTAATGAGATCTGGAGGGGTTAGAAATGCTGCTAATGTGAAAATGAAAACAATGACATATTTTCTGTGTTTTTTAAGGGAGTCAATACTTGTGAAGCCAACTTTAGACAAAAAGATAAGAAGAAGAGGGAGTTGAAAACTTAGACCAAAAACCAGAATAAAGATAGTAAAGAGGTCTATGGTATTTTCAAGGTTGGCCAATAATCGAATGCTGCTTTGTCCTACATTGTTTGCCACATTTAAAAAAAAGACAATTGCGTTGGGGAGAACGAAAAAAAATAAAAAGTAAAAGCCAGCTACAAAAAAAATAGGAAAGCTGAGCAAAAAACCATATAGCCACTTTTTTTCATGGCTATAGAGACCGGGTGATAAGAAGCGATAGAGTTGATATTCAATGAAGGGAATTGATATGGCTAAAGCGCCCCACAGAGAAACTTTGATCTTTATAAAAAAAGCTTCGGGCAGAGAGTTGTAAATAAAAGAAAAAGAGGGCTGATTTAGTTCATTTGCAAGCGAGTTTGTGAAATTGATGATTAAATCGATTGTTTTGGTGCTGCCCCAGACATAAAAAACACAAAAGGAAATGATTAAAAAGCCGAGTATGATAAGAACGCGATTTTTCAATTCTTGAAGGTTTGTATAATTCATTCCTTTGTTTCTTTTTTTATAGGCTGCTTCTCATTTGCTTTTTTCTGAGCATCACGAGCAAAATGATCAAGTTCAATCTCATTTACATGCTGCTTAAGATCTGTATTTAGATCGTGCCAGAAATTCTGAAGCTTTTTATACCAAAACCCGATGTAAAAAAGAATTTTCGCAAAATCTTTCTTGTTCCACAAAAATATCATCAAAAAAATGACGAGAGAAATTTCGTAGGTTCCGACACCTAACATTATTTTTTTTTCTTTTTTTCTGAATCATTATCAGCGCCTTTGCGAAAGGCCCGAATACCTTCACCGAGTTCTGACATCAGATTTTTAATCCTTCCAGAACCAAATAGGAGCAAAATAATAAACGCTATAAGGAGTATCTGTAAAAAACCAACGGACATGCGGCACCTTTGTATTTAATAGTTATATTATACATAATACTTAATTATTCATAGAGGTTTGGAGAGGAGGTGTTGCATTAAAGCATCACTCCCTAAAGATAATTCATCATCCAATCAATTTTAAACGCAAATTTGTTGCGCCAAGCTTTTACCTTTCATATGTTAAGGGTGTAGTTAACACCAAAATATGGAGAATAATGATGAACAAACTACTTATGACTGCATCAGCTTTCGCCCTTGTTGGCGCAATGTCTGGTCAAGCAATGGGTGATGGTTTCAACACTTTTGTGAAACTTGGTTACTCAGGAACAAAAGCTAAAGGTAAAACATCAACTGCTGGTACAAACCGTGGTACAGCAGCTGACAAGATTGGAAATGGCTTCCTTGCTGGTCTAGGGGTTGGATACTGGAACACGCTTAGCAACAAGCTAATGCTTGGTGTGTCTCTTGGTTTCAACTATGACACTGGTAAAGCACGCGTTGCTAACCAAACACGACCAACTGAAGGTAAAGTAACTTTCGAACCAAAAAGCAACATTGATCTAACTCTTAAAGTAGGTCGTATGTTTAACGAAAAAATGGCTGGTTACTTAGGTCTAGGTCATGAATTTGGTTACGGACGCTACAAATTTGCTTCTGTTAAAGACAACGTACGTACATTCTCACTTGTTCCACACTTGGGTGTAATGGGTAAATTACATGAGAAAGTATCTTGGTTGGGTGAAGTTGGATACAAATTCGCAACAAATCTAAGCGGATTGAGTCCTAACCACAAGGCACTTACAGATAAAAAACCACACGGTTTCCAAGCAAAAGTTGGTGTTTCTTACCACTTCTAATTGTAAACATATATGGTTTCAAAAGGGTCTCTTTGGAGGCCCTTTTTTTGTTACTATGCAGATAATTGAATTTGCGATAATTTAGTAATGTTAATGGATGGGGAGAAACAAATTGTTATATAGAAATAAGTATTTTTTATATGGAGTTGCAACGGCTCTGGTGGGAATGATTGCTTTGGTCATTATCGACAGAGGGGCTTTTGAGGGAAGGCTGACAACAAGAAACAGTGAATTCAAGCTGCTTGAAGGTGATCTGGCGAGAACAACGGAAGAAGCGCTTGAATTGGAGCAACACATTGAAGTTCTTAAAAAGCAGATTGCTATTATCAAACCGTTGGCGGCTCTTAGTCTGGAACAACAGCAACAACTCATGGAATCAGAACGTGCGTTTACGCAGGCTCAGGAAAAAATAATGTCTTTAAGCTTGGTTATGGATAACTTAAAAAACCAGTTTTGGACTCGGCTTAAACTTTTTAGCCAGCGTTATCCAGGTATGATTGATTACAAAAATGGCCGTTATAGCTTTAACACGGCTTTGTTTTTTGCCAGTGCATCAGCAGACTTAAATGATCAAGGTAAAGAGATGCTGGATCAATTTGCCGAATTCCTGGGCCAATTTATTGCGCAAGCCCCGCTTGGGTTAAATTGGTTTATTCGTGTGGATGGACACACAGATGACGAACCAATTGATACACCAGAATTTCCCTCTAATTGGCAATTGGCAAGTGCACGGGCAATCGCTGTAACAGAGTATTTAATTGAAAAAGGTGTGCCAGCAAAATACCTGGTTCCTGCTAGCTTTAATTCGTACTGGCCTTTGGTAAAAGGTGAGGGAGATCAGTCTATGGAACAAAACAGACGTATTGAATTTACGCTTTCACACTATTAATTGTGTGAGTTCTAAGATAAGGGGGGCATGATCCGAAGGTCGTATGTTTCCCCTAAGATCCGTATCTACGCTGATTGTTTTGATTTGATCTGCAGCTTGTGGAGTTAGCAAAAAGTGATCGATACGAAGGCCGCGGTTTTGTTCCCATGACCCTTGACGATAATCCCACCATGTGTAGAAGGTCTCGGCATTTAGATCATTGGTGCCAAGATAGGCCGCTACTGCATCAATCCATCCACTGTGGATGATTTTGCGCCAAGCCCGGCGTTCTAAAGGGCTTGCTAAAATACGGTCTTGGAACTTTTTTGCATCATATACATCAAGATCTGTTGGCGCTATGTTGTAATCTCCACCAATAATCACTCTTTCATTTAGCCCTTGTAATTGGTTGGTATAGTGAAAAAAGTCTTCTAAAAATTTCAATTTGTAATGGTATTTATCATGGCCTACTTCTTGTCCATTAGGAACATAAACGCTTGCAACTCTTAGGTTGTTTGTCACAGCTTCAATATATCGTGCTTGTGAAGGATCTTTTTGACCAGGAAATCCTATTTGGATGTCTTCAAGGGGGAACTTGGATAAAATAGCAACACCATTGTAGCTTTTTTGGCCGTGGACAACGATGTTATATCCACAGTCTTCAATGGGTTCAAAAGGGAAGTTCTCATCCAATACCTTTGTTTCCTGTAGAAGAACAATATCGGGATTTGATTCATTGAGCCAAGTAATTAATTGTTCGAGGCGTGTACGAATAGAGTTGATGTTCCAGCTGGCAATTTTCATGGTTAAATTGAAAATGAGCTGCCACATCCACATGAAGAAGATGCATCAGGGTTGTTGACTTTGAAATAACTACCGATGAGATCCTCAACATAATCAATCTGAGCGTTTTCTAGAAATGATTGCGATGTCGAATCAATGGCAATTTTGACACCCTCTTGTTCCACAACTACATCATCGTCAGTAACATGGTGGTCGACCTTAAACTGATATTGAAAGCCATTACAACCGCCAGCATCAATCGAAATACGAAAGACAGATGATTCATCCTTTGCTGACAGAAGTTTTGAAATGTGCTTATGAGCACTTGCTGATAATAAATCTTGTCTCATATTAATTAGGTATTAATTATTACTATTATACGTTAAATCGAAAGTGGAAGATATCCCCATCCTTGACGATGTAGTCTTTGCCTTCTTGACGCATTTTTCCAGCCTCTTTTGCGGCTGTTTCACTTCCACAAGCTACATAATCATTATAATTAATTGTTTCAGCGCGAATAAATCCACGCTCAAAGTCACTGTGAATTTTACCAGCTGCTTGTGGTGCCGTGGATCCTTGATGGGTTGTCCATGACCTTGCTTCTTTGGGACCGACCGTAAAAAAAGTTATCAAATCTAAGGCCTCATAGCCCTTTTGAATAACTTGGTCTAACCCTGTCTTTTCAAGGCCTAAACTTAATAGAAACTCTTTTTGTTCCTCGTGGTTCAAGGAGGCAATTTCAGCTTCGATGGCGCTTGATATAAAAACCATTTCAGCGTTTTCACCAGCAATAATTGAGGCAATTTTTTCAGTGAATTGGTTACCTGTTGCTGCATCTTCTTCTGCGACATTACAAACATAGACAATGGGTTTTGCTGTTAAAAGCTGAAGTTCGTCAAATAGCGCTTTTTTATCTTCACCAATAGCGATGCTGCGTGCTGGTTTACCACTCTCAAGAACTGGAAGAACTTGTTGAATTAGACCTAAAACATCCTTGCTATGTTGGTCTTGGGCTTTTGCTTTTTTTTCTAGGGAAATCTTGCGCTTTTCAAGAGATTCAAGATCGGCCAAGAGAAGCTCTGTTTCAATGATTTCGCGATCACGGAGGGGATCAACAGAGCCTTCAACGTGGGTAATGTCATCATCTTCAAAACATCTTAAAACGTGAATGATGGCATCAACGCTTCGGACGTGGCCAAGGAATTGGTTACCTAGTCCCTCACCTTTGCTAGCGCCGCGAACAAGTCCAGCAATGTCAACAAATTCAAGTGTTGTTGGGATTTTTTGTTTTGATTCAGCTAGCTTTGCTAGAGTATCAAGACGTGCATCTGGAACGCCTACTCGGCCAATATTAGGTTCAATGGTGCAAAAGGGATAGTTAGCTGCCTGAGCCTGAGCTGTTTTTGTTAAAGCATTGAATAGAGTTGATTTACCAACATTTGGGAGCCCGACAATTCCACAATTAAATCCCATTTTTTACCTATATTATTTATCCATTAACACAGAGGTGAATTTATGGGGATCTCTGCCAAAAAGCAAGGGCAGATGCTCACAGATATTTTTCAATGTTGGAATCAACCAGGTTTCATCCGCGGCCGAGAAATTTTGAAGAACATAATCAGCAGATGGAATATTGGTGTTTTTTGGGCGGCCGATGCCTATTTTTAAGTGCCAATAGTTAGGGCCAATTTTTTGTGAAATATCTCGCAAGCCGTTGTGTCCGCCATGGCCACCGCCAAATTTTAAACGAACCTTTCCCTCTGCAAGGTCTAAATCGTCATGAATAATACACAAGTCTTCTGATTTAAGTTTGTAAAAAGATTGGAATGGGGCGACAGATTTTCCAGAAACATTCATAAATGTTTGTGGTTTCAAAAGGTAGATAGATTGATTGTCTATGTTGCTTTGGCTCAACGAACCATGGAATTTACTTTTATAGTCAGGAAAATTATAAGCCTGGTTAATAGCGTCAATAACAAGGAAACCAATGTTATGTCGAGTGAGAGCGTAGTTGGCGCCTGGATTACCAAGGCCAACAAATGCTTTCATGGCTATGCGGCGCCTTCTTCGGCAGCAGCTGCTGCGTCTTTACCTTTAACCTTTGGTGGTACGATGGTGTATACAGTATCTTGCATACGCTGATGTGTGAACTTCATGCCTTCGGGTAAAGTAATGTCAGCAAAACGAATGCTCTTACCAACTGGTGCACCGTTAAGATCAACTTCAATTGAACTTACGATGTTTTTTGCAAGACATTTAACTTCTAGAGTGTGATGAATAACAGAAAGAACACCGCCACGCTTTAGCCCAGGGCATTTTTCACGGTTAATAAAACGAAGAGGCACAGATAGGCGAACCATTGTTTTATCGTCAATCGCTTGAATATCAAAGTGAAGGGGTAGCTCGGAAACACGGTCACGCTCGATATCACGCACAAGACCTTTAAATGTGTTGCCATCTAATTTAACATTAAATGTGCGCATAAAAATGCCGGGCTTTTTCATTTCCTTGATGAATTCACTGTTTAAAACTTGAACATTCACAGGTGACTTTTGCCCATATAATGTACCAGGAACGTAACCAGAACGTCTTGCCGAGCGTGCAGCACCTTTACCAGTTTGTGCTCTGAGTTCCAACTCTAGGGTAGGAAGAGAAGACATGTAATACTCCTTCAATAAAATACTTAGTGATTTATAGCAATTCAAGGCAATAAGGCAAGTATAAAGTTCGCGTTATCGGATTCCGTTAATTGCATCCACCTCTTAATACTGTTATAAGCCCTATAAGTTAACTTATATTTAACAAAAGTTTATGAAAAATTTATGCTTTGTTTTTTTGCTGATTTTTTTGTCAGCCTGTGACTTGGTAAGAAATCCAAAAATTCATGATCCCTCTCAAGATTTGACACGAGAGGATTTTAAGTCTCTCAACAAAGAGGCTGATTTTTTTGAGGAAGAAGAACTTTTTTTAGATGAGATTGAAGTTGAACAAAAACCAGTAAAATCTGGATTGACAGTCAGCTTGAATTTACAGGGAAAAATAGCTATTGCCGAGATTGCAAAAGAGCTTGCTAAACAACTTCAATGTGGTTTTCTCATTCAAAAAGACCAGGTGCTTGATATTAATTACAAGGTTGAGAAACAGCCTATTGAGGATGTGTTTGATGATCTGCAAGAATTAACAGGCGTTATCTTCAGTCATGGTAAAGGGATGATTGCGGCGCGTTTAGATGGATTTTACTTCAAGAGCTATCCGTTAAATTATTTGGCGTTAAGTCGTGAGGGGAATAGCGATGTTTCGGTTAATACGCAAAGTACAGAAAAAACCAGCAACAATAAATCAAATGCATCAAGTTCTGAAATTAAGTCTAGTTTTAAAAATGAATTTTGGCATGAGCTTAATGAAACCATAGCGCATATTTTAGATGTCTCTCCACGAAAATTAGCTGGTGATGAACAAGAAAAGAGCACTGAAAAAAAGGAAAAAACCACTTCAGATAAGACCAGCACTGAAAAAGAACATTCAGCTGAAGGAGAGTCAAAAAACAGTATTCCCTCTTATTCGATTAATAGGCACACAGGTGCGATACATATTTACGGACAGAAACGCCATCATGTAATCATTGATGATCTTTTGAAAAATATCCGACGCGTTCTAAATACACAGATTCTCATAGAGGCGAAGGTTGTTGAAGTTGGCCTAAATGATGAATACCGAAGCGGTGTTAACTGGTCTTCATTACGTCAAAGTTTAGATATAACCGGAAATATGGGTTCCATAGCTAAAAAGAACGCAATGTTAAGCCAATCAGCAACGAACGATTATTATCAGTTTCACTTCAAAGATAAGAAGAAATTCAGCAGCATTTTAACCTTCATGGAAACATTTGGCACAGTGAGAACACTATCATCACCCCGGTTAACAGTTTTAAACAATCAAACAGCAATTTTAAAAGTGGCTGATAATTTGCCTTTTTTTAGAGTTAAAACCGATGTTTTAACAAACTATAATGTAAACCAAAACAACAACTCACAAGAGAGAACAGTTTCAACAAGTACATTAGAGACCGTGCCGGTTGGATTTATTATGACTGTTCAGCCATCAATAGACCCAACAACCCGTGAGATAGTTCTATACCTTAAACCAACTATTACAAGTGTTAAGCAATTAAGAAATGATCCTGCCGTGGAAATAACGGCTAAAAGGTACAAGTTAGGCGATATTAAATCAGAGATCCCTGTTGTTTCAGTACGTGAAATTGATTCTATTTTACGTATGGATTCAGGATCAATAGCGGTGCTTGGTGGGTTGATGCAAGAAAGCTCTAATAATCTATCCGCTGGACTGCCTGGTTTGGGTGAAACCCCTTTAAGTTTTCTAACCCATGGAAAATCTGACGATTTGAAAGTGACTGAGCTGGTTATTTTCATCAAGGCCAGTATTGTTTCTAAAAGAAGAAAACTTGGTTACGACAAACACCTATATGAAAAATTTTTTAGAGATCCCCGCCCCTTAGAAAATAAAAAGAGAGTATAAACATGAAAAAACTAACAAAAAAATTATCTGCTTTTTCCCTCATTGAAGTGTCTATAGCCCTGGTTATTATTGGCTTGATGGTTGGTGGTGCATTGAAGGGAAAACAGCTTATTCGATCAGCCCGGTTGAATAATACAGTGCAACAAATGCAGCATTTACAATCAAGCATGACAAGCTATTTTGATGCAAACCAGACGTATCCTGGTGGTGATTTGACTAACCAGCAGCAGGTTTGGATTGATTTAGCCAATTTTGAAGGAACTGAAAAACCAGAAGCAGAATCCCCCAAAGCAAAAGTTGGTGGGAGGGTTAAACTGATTAGAGATTTGGATGGACTGCAAGGACACTGGCTTAAATTAGCTGATGAAAACGATAAAGGCGTTTTGACGCCTGCAGAGGCAAAAATATTTCTGAGTAAAAACAATGAGTATTCAACAGATACAGGGCGTGTAAGGGTTTTGAATGATTCCACGAATCACTGCCTTAATGGCAATAGATTGGATTTGTCACAAAAAGATCGGGTTTGTATTGTGGCTGTTGAGGTTGTTGCGTGAGAATGCTGAACAAACTTAGTGCGTTTTCTCTATTAGAGGCAAGTATTGGTTTGGTTATTATGGGATTGGTTATTTCAACCCTTGTCCCGGCAATGCATAAGTATCGGCATTATTATAAGCACAGACTAACCCAAGAAAGAGCTGAACGCATTTCCAAGCGGGTTCAATCCTGGTTTTCAAGGCAAGAAAATAAAGGCAGAGTTCTTTGCCCTACTCAGGTAACCAGCTATGGAGCTGAAGCCTACGGACATGGAATTGACCATTGTGAAGTGCCATCTGATCGAATTGGGATGGTCCCTTATAAAGATTTAGAGCTGGTTGTAAAAGATAGCCTTGATGGTTATGGCAATCCTTTTACTTTCGTAATAACTGCGCAAAAAGGTGAAAAAGACCAAAATACAGTTTTGGCTCCAAGTATTCAGTCTCAACACCAGTCGATAGGATCAGGGGCAACGATAACAATAGAGGGTTACGAAGGATCACAAACTTTTAGGCATGATATTTTGGGTATAATTATAGCACATGGATCTAAGGGTATGGGCTCATTTGACAAAAAGAGCGGTGAACGTATGCGTCGTGAGATTACGCTGAAAAATGCGGAGGCGAAGCGACAAAACGCCAAGGATGATATGACGTTTAGCACGAAGTTTAAAGACCTGCCCTTATTAGAAAGAGATGAAATATTTCTCATTTATAGCACATAAGAAATGAAGCTTTATGTTTTGTATCTGAATAGACACTGGCTTTTTTTAGCCTTGTTTATGGTTTCATTTTTATCAGTAACAAGTGTTTTATTGATGTGTGATGAGGAACCACTGAATTACTCTAAATCAAATATTATTGAAGAAAAAGAGTCAGAAAATTTAGAAGCCATAAAACCAGCTATTTTCGAGATAAAGGTTCACCAATAAATCTAAGAGCTGATAGCTCTTTCTAACCGTCTTTCGATCTCTTGGCGGCCAAGAAGTTTAACAAGTTTACCAAGTTCCGGTCCATGGTCTAACCCTGTTAAGGCAAAGCGAATAGGCTTAAGTAGTTTGCCACCTTTTCTATTTGTCTTTTCCTTAATGCTTGTCTGCCATTCGATCCAGGGATCTTGATCCCAATCTTTTTCAGGTAGGCAGTTTAGAACATTTTGAAAGTAGGTCTTATCTTCTTCAGAAAAATTATTTGTGAAGCTGCCATCTAATATTTGCAACCAAGTTGGTAGATCATGAAGGCTGTTTAAGTTGCGCTGTAGCGTTTCCCAGGTGTTGCTATCAAGGTGAGTCGCCTCTGGTAAATAAGGTTTGATCTGCTCGAAAGGGGCGTCATGTATCAACTTTGAGTTGATGGCTTGAACTGTTTCAATGCTAAATTTTGGCGTGGATCTTGCAAAGTTACTAAAACTAAATTCTTTGATAAGTGGTTCAAGAGAATCGAAAGCCTCTATGGGTTGAGATGTTCCAAGGCGCGCAAGAACATTGGAAAGGGCCATGGGCAGAATTCCCTCAGAGCGAAGTGTTCGAATTCCGGCACTGCCAAGCCTTTTTGAAAGGCCTTCTCCTTGTTCATCAGATATCAGGGGCATATGCGCAAAGGTGAAGTTTTTTGGATCGTAACCAAGTGCTTGAATAAGTTGAATTTGAATGGCGGTGTTCGCAACGTGGTCTTCGCCGCGGATTATATGTGTAACTTTCATTTCACAATCATCAACAACAGATGCAAGAGTATAAATTGGTTGACCATCTTCACGAATGAGGACGGGATCTGAAAGATGGGCACCTTCAAAGTGAACGGGGCCTCGCACTAAATCATTCCATTCAATCGCTTCATCAGCAATTTTAAAACGCCAGTGAGGTTTGCGGCCTTGGTCTAAGTATTTTTCTTTATGTTCAGTCGTCAAATTCAATCCAGCCCGATCATAAATAGGTGGCCGGCCTTGCGAGAGTTGAATTTTTCTTTTAAAAGCTAACTCTTCTTGTGTCTCATAACAGGGATAAAGTCGGCCTATGGATTTAAGGTGCTCGGTTGCTTTCTGGTATTGTTCAAATCTGAGAGATTGACGTGCTGTTTCATTATGTTCAATGCCGAGCCATTTTAAATCTTCATAAATAGCATCTTCATATTCTTGTTTGCTTCTTTCAGCATCAGTATCGTCAATCCGCAAAAGAAAAGAGCCATTAAGTTGACGGCAAAAAAGGTAGTTAATAAGGGCCGTTCGAATGTTGCCCACATGAAGAAATCCTGTTGGGCTTGGGGCAAATCTAACCCGCATTGAATTTGTCATAAGTCTAAACTTTTGTTTGTCCCATCTCGCATATCAAGTTCCAAGATTCCTTGTCAAGCGGCATGACACTGAGGCGTGATTGGCGAATAAGAGGGATGTTTTGTAAAGTTGGCTGTTTCTTTATTTGTTTCAGAGACACTGGCGCTGTCATATCTTTAACATAGGCAACGTCTACTTGGCCAAAGCGAGGCTCTTTTGCATCTGGATAAAACTCCTTAACAACTTTAACGATGCCAACAATTCTTTTCTCTTTTACAGAGTGATAGAAAAAACATAAATCACCAAACTTCATTGCTTTTAGATTGTTTTGGGCCTGGTAATTTCGAACACCATCCCAAGGTTCAGTTTTAACCTTTTTTTGGTCATCCCATGACCATGCACCAGGTTCTGATTTTAATAGCCAATAAGACATATGCGTTCCAATATTTGCAATATCATATCATAAATCTCAGGCTGTTATTGATTGATTTAGCTTACAGATATAGAATAATAGAAAAAGAGCGGTTTTTATGAAAAAATGGGTGATTTCTATATTTCTTATCATTGTCATTGCTATAATCGGCTTTGCTACTTGGAGTTATTTTGTGTCTAACGTTGAACAACCGTCTTATAAAATCATCTCAGATGATCGATCAATTGAAGTAAGGGAATATCCAGATTTAGTTGTTGCTGAGGTTTTTGTTGAAGGAAAACGGAAAGAAGCAATCAAAGAAGGCTTTAGAATGCTTGCTGATTATATTTTTGGTAATAATGAAAGCGATACTAAAATTCCTATGACAGCTCCTGTTATGCAAGAGCATGTTGGACAAGATAAATGGTTGATCCGGTTTGTAATGCCATCTGAGTATGATTTGGAGAAGCTTCCAAAAGTGCGAAATGATAAAGTGATGTTGAAAAGATTGCCTGCCTGTGAGTATGCCACCATTCGGTTTTCGGGAATGTCAACTGATAGCAACATAAATCAACATGCACAAAAATTAGATGACTACTTCAAAACAGCTGAAGTTGCAAAAGGTGACAGAGTTATTTATGCATTTTATAACCCGCCATGGACATTGCCTTTCTTAAGAAGAAACGAAATATGGTATAGTATTAATCAAAAATGATTTGTTGTTTGTCGTTTACTGTGCAGTAAAACAAATCAAAAGGATTTAAAATTTCTAAAATGACGCTTTATCAAAATTTTTTTCAGGCGGCCCTTGATAAAGTGCATGAAGAAGGGCGCTATCGACATTTTGCCTCTTTGGAGCGTATCAAAGGAAACTATCCTCTAGCTTATTTATCCACTGAAGCTGGCAGAAGAGTAGTCACGATTTGGTGCAGCAATGACTATCTAGGTCTGGGTCAAGATCCTAAGATAATAGACTCTATGAAAATTTCTCTTGACCAGTATGGTGCCGGTGCCGGTGGAACAAGAAATATCAGTGGTACAAGTGTTTTGCATAGTCAATTAGAGAAACAGCTTGCAGCAGCCCATGGCTGTGAATCGGCACTGTTGTTTACATCAGGGTACGCAGCTAATGAAGCGACGCTTTCAACATTATTACGCCACTTACCAGGGGTGGTTGTTTTTTCAGACGAGTGCAACCATGCTTCCATCATCCACGGTATACGAATTAGTGGTGCTCAAAAAGAGGTTTTTAAGCACAATAATGTGTCTGATTTGGAACAAAAACTGGCAAAATATGATCAAAATACACCCAAAATCATCGTTTTTGAGTCACTTTATTCAATGGATGGAGACTTTGCCCCTGTCTCAAAAATCTGTGATTTAGCAAAAAAATACAATTGTTTGACATATGTTGATGAGGTCCATGCGGTTGGGATTTATGGAAAAAACGGCATGGGGTATATTGAAGAAATTGGCGAAAGCTCACGTATCGATATCTTGCAAGCTAACTTTGGAAAGGCATTTGGCATTATTGGCGGGTACATTGCAGCAAATTCTACCCTTGTTGATTTTATCAGGTCTTATGCACCGCCCTTTATCTTTACAACAGCGCTTCCCCCAGCCATCATAAGCGGCATCCAGATGGGGCTTGACTTGATTCAAAAAAACAACCAAAGACGAACTGATCTATGGACTGTTGTGAATCAAACCAAGAGTTGTTTACTGGAGGCTGGATTTGTTTTCTTGGATAGTGATAGCCATATTATTCCGTTAATTGTGGGTGATGCACGCTTGTGTAAAAAAGTTACTGATAGATTGTTGCATAAGCATAATATCTATGTTCAGCCTATTAATTATCCAACCGTTCCTAAAGGAACAGAACGTTTACGTATCACGCCCAATCCAACGCATACCCCCGATATGATTCATGCCCTTGTTGAGGCCTGTCTTGAAACATGGCACTATTTTATGCTGCCGTTACAAAAGAAATCGGCATAGAAATGGCTACTAAACCTCCTAAAGATCTAGCTGGTCATCGCAAGCAATCTGTAAAACTTAGAACGGCACGCGGCCGAACAAATTCATCTCAACGTTGGTTGCAGAGACAGCTCAATGATCCCTATGTTCAAAAGGCAAAGGCAGAGGGATATCGATCAAGAGCTGCTTATAAGCTGATTGAAATTAATGAAAAATATAATCTTATTCATCCAGGAATGACCATTGTTGATTTGGGCGCTGCGCCTGGAGGCTGGAGCCAAGTTTTATCTAGATGGGGTGCGGATCAAACACTTATTGCTCTTGATCTTCTTGAGATGGATCCATTGGAAGATGTTACTTTTATTCAAGGTGATTTTACCGATGAAGATATTTATCAAGAGCTACTGTCATATGCTGCAGACGGTATAGATGTTGTTCTTAGCGATATGGCGCCGGTGACAACTGGTCATAAGAAAACAGATCATATCCGTATCATGGATTTGGTTGAGCAAGCCTGTTACTTTGCCATCGATGTTTTAAAACCAGGTGGGTCTTTTGTCGCTAAAACATTGCAAGGTGGTGGGCAGAATGATGTCATGATTCTTTTGAAAAAGAACTTTCAAAAAGTGTCTCACTTCAAGCCAGCTTCAAGCCGTAAAGAATCTTCAGAAATGTACGTGATTGCGCAAGGGTTTAAAGAATAGCTTTTAAAATTGTAAATCAACCCATGATTTTGTTGTAGAGGATTGCTCTGCTGCTTGAATGACAGCTAAAACAATCAACGCTTGATTGCCATCACTTTTATTATTTTGTGGATGATCAAAAGAATCAATAAATGATTGTAGCTCAAGTTTTAAAGGTTCGGCAGATTCTAATGGGATCGGCTTACTTTCTATGGCATGAATTTTTGGTGCGCTGCCACTTTCAGATGTAACGTGGCTTGGATACAAAGTAACTTTATGATTCCAATCCTGTGTATCATCAAAAACAGCAAAACCTTTTGATCCATGAATAGTCATTTTCTGTTCTTTTGTGGGACTAAAACGAGAGAAGTAGAGATTTGCTTGTTGACCATCACCAAAATCAAGATCAACGGAGGCAAAATCGCCAACGCCTTTTTCAACGCAGGAAACTTGATGACAAAAAACACGCTTCGGGGCACGTTGATATAGATTTAGAATCATGGCTAAATCATGTGGTGCTAAATCCCAGAGTGCGCTTTCGCCGGGAAAAAAGCGACCAAGATTGGTGCGGCGGGTTGTTATATATAAAATCTGTCCTATGTCTGATTTAGCTATTTTTTCTACCGCTTGATAGGCTGGGTGGTATAAGAGAATATGTCCAACCATCAAAGTTTTATCATGAGACTTTGCCAGAGCAACAAGATTATGATTTTGATCGGTTTCCCGCACAAGTGGCTTTTCAACAAAAACATGCTTGCCGGCTTTTAAAGCTGCTGAGGCCAATTCGAAGTGTGTAGCAGTAGGTGTTGCAATCACGACACCTTGGCAGGATGGCAAGGCTAAAACATCTTCGAAACTAAGTAGGGGACATGAGAATTTTTCAGCATAGCTTTTGGCATGAGGATTGTGTGGATTAGGATCAGAAATTGCCGCAAGCTGACCCATCTCACCTAAGGAGCGGACGATGTTTTTACCCCAGTTTCCACATCCAACAACGGCAACATTTTTTCGATTTGCAGACATATATTTTTTTTTAGCGTTTAATTAAAGTATCTGCATCTAAAATATTATGTCCAGATCTTTCGAGGAAAACTGAAGCTGAATTTTACACTTAAAAACCTAACATAAATCCCCGAGAACAGGCTCGGGGATATAGAAAAATCTTGTTAGGTGTTGAATATACTATTTTAAAATCCAGAAACAGATTTTGATCTTGTTAATTCATTCCTAGAATTTCTACGTTTTTTGATAGAATCCGTTTTTCTTAAGCTTGAATTAAGTTTGATGACAAACTTTTTGAAAGCAGGAAGATAAAATATTTTTGGGGCAGGCTTTCCGGATTTTAGAGCTTTTGCAGTGCTTTTTTGGTGGTTTTCATCAAAGAGATATGCCTTCACTTTAACGCCATTGGCAATTCCTTGCTCTAGTTCAGCCAGGCCAACGTCACCCGCACCATATGCGATCATCATATTGCTCACGTCAACCATGGCTTTTGATGTCGGGGTTAGCTCTTTCTTAGAAGCGTCAATATAACCACCCCATGCTTTATCTTCAACCAAATAAGGGTTGTCAACGTTTGACACACCATCCAAGTATTCGCTTGCTTGAGTTGAGACAATGCCGAAGGTTTCAAATCCCATTTCTTTAGCGAGTGGATAAATGGCGCCAATGCCTTCAGGTGTTACGCCAATATTGACAACTGTTCCTTTAGGATCTTTTGTTTTGAGAAATTTTTCAGCCATTTTAAGCATTTTATCTTCTCTTTCATAACCACGGCCTGAATAGCCGATGAAAGTAATAACCTCGCGTGGGCCAACGCGCTTTTTAAAATCATCAATGACATCTTCATAAGTTCCAGTACGAAAAACGTTACCATTAATAACTTTTTCTTGCAGTGCTTTGACTGGTAAAACAACAAAAGATATAACTAAAGCTAATTTAAAAATTTGTCTCATATTAAAAACCTCCATAGATACTTAACTATTACTTATTATGCGGCAGGTGACAAGAGCTTTTGTTTGCGTTAGGATGAACTTCTCATCATAAAAACATTAAAAAATGGCTAACTTCCTAGAAATACGTGGTGCCCGTGAGCATAACCTTAAAAATATCTCGGTTACTTTGCCAAAGGATAAACTGGTCGTTATTACAGGTCTAAGTGGATCAGGTAAATCATCACTGGCCTTTGATACGATTTATGCAGAGGGTCAGCGACGCTATGTTGAGAGTTTATCAGCCTATGCACGTCAATTTTTGCAGATGATGCAAAAGCCTCAGGTTGATTCAATTGAAGGTCTGTCGCCGGCAATTTCAATTGAGCAGAAAACCACATCAAAAAACCCACGCTCAACGGTTGGAACAGTCACTGAGATCTATGATTATTTACGGGTGTTATTTGCCCGTGTTGGCGTGCCTTATTCGCCTGTTACCGGTAAGCCCATTGAAAGCCAAACCATTAGTCAAATGGTTGATCGTATCATGACATTGCCTGAGAAAAGTAAAATCATGATTATGGCGCCAATCGCACGCGGGCGTAAAGGTGAGTATAAGGAAGAAATTCAGGCATTGCGGAAGCAAGGATTTCAGCGTTTGAAGATTGATGGAAAAGTCTATCCCATTGACGATGTGCCGGAGCTGGAAAAAAATATAAAGCATGATATTTCGGTGGTTGTTGACAGGCTGGTTGTCAAGCCTGATTTAGAGGCGCGCTTGGCCCCAACCTTGGAAACTTGTGTCAAGCTGAGTGATGGCCTGGTGATCGTTGAGAATTTGACAGAGGGCACTGAATTCCTTCTTTCTGAAAAATTTTCATGTCCAGAATCTGGGTTTAGTTTGGCTGAAATTGAGCCACGCCTTTTTTCTTTTAATAACCCAACTGGTGCTTGCCAAGCGTGTGATGGACTCGGCGAAAAAATGGCGTTTGCTAAAGAATTAATTGTTCCAGACGGGGACAAAACAATTTATGAGGGCGCCGTTGCACCTTGGTGGGGACCCTTTGGAGATTATTATACACAAGCCTTGCAAGCTGTAATTGCCTATTTAGGCAGTGATCCAGATACACCTTTTAAAAAATTACCAGCAGCTGTGCAAAAAGTTATATTCCACGGTTCTGGGAACAAACCTATCCCTATTCAATACGATGATGATGGCCGATCTTATCGGGTTAATAAGCCATTTGAGGGTGTGTTGAATAATCTCGAGCGGCGGTGGAAAGAAACAGATAGTGATCGGGTGCGTGAAAATTTAGCAAAGTATCAAGTGAGAGAACCCTGTGAGTCTTGTGGGGGTTATAGACTTAAACCTGAAGCTCTCTCTGTTAAAGTTGCTGGATTTAACATTGGTCAAGTATGTGAATTATCTATCTCCGATTGTTATGATTGGTTTGAAACCGCCTTCAAAAAATTAAAACCACAGCAACAAGAAATAGCCAAGCCTATTTTACGTGAGATACAAGATCGGTTGTTTTTTTTGAAAAGTGTTGGCCTCAGTTATTTAACTTTATCAAGAAAGTCTGGGACGCTCTCTGGGGGAGAAAGTCAGCGTATTCGTTTAGCATCTCAAATTGGATCTGGCCTGACGGGTGTTTTGTATGTTTTGGATGAGCCTTCAATTGGGTTGCATCAAAGAGATAATGATCGACTTTTGCAAACTCTGGTGCGGCTTAGAGATATTGGCAATACAGTCTTGGTGGTTGAACATGATGAAGAGGCCATTATGGCTGCTGATTATGTTGTTGATATGGGGCCAGGTGCTGGTGCACGGGGTGGTGAAATCATTGCCCAAGGAACACCACAAGAAATTTTACAAAACCCAAAAAGCATTACGGGTCAGTTTCTCTCGGGAAAACAAAAAATAGCTGTGCCTAAAAAAAGAAGATCATATAAAAATAAACTTAAGATTGAAGGCGTAACGCTTAACAACTTAAAAAATGTGACGGCTGAATTTCCGCTTGAGACTTTGACGTTGATCACGGGTGTGTCTGGGGGCGGAAAGTCTTCTTTGGTCATTAGTACGCTGTTCCCAGCGCTACAAGCTCACTTGAATAAAACCATTCAACATGCGCCAACTTATAAAAAACTGAGTGGTTTGGAGCATATTGATAAAGTTATTGATATTGATCAATCACCCATTGGGCGCACACCGCGGTCAAATCCTGTTACTTACACCGGTGCGTTTGGGCCGATTCGGGACTGGTTTGCGGCACTGCCAGAATCAAAAGCGCGTGGCTATGCGCCGGGTCGTTTTTCTTTCAATGTGAAAGGAGGAAGGTGTGAGGCATGCCAAGGAGATGGTGTTTTGAAAATTGAGATGCACTTTTTGGCAGATGTATTTATTGAATGTGATCAATGTAAAGGCAAGCGGTATAATCGGGAAACTTTAGAGGTTAAGTTTAAGAATCATTCAATTGCTGATGTTCTTAATTTAACGGTTGATGAGGCTTATGATTTATTTGAAAGTGTGCCAGCTATTCGCAACAAACTTAATATGCTTCAAAAAGTTGGCCTTGGGTATGTGAAAGTGGGCCAATCAGCACCAACCTTATCGGGTGGGGAAGCCCAGCGGATTAAGCTTGCTAAGGAATTGGCGCGGGCTTCAACTGGAAAAACTGTTTATATTCTTGATGAGCCAACAACAGGGTTGCATTTTGAGGATATCCGAAAGTTGCTTGAGGTTTTGCAAGCGTTGGTGGATCAAGGTAATACAGTTATTGTTATTGAGCATAATCTAGATGTTATTAAAACAGCTGATTGGATCATTGATATTGGACCAGAAGGTGGTGTGGGTGGTGGAAAAATTGTTGCAACTGGTACACCTGAGCAAATCGTTAAAGAAGCCAAAAGCTTTACGGGAAAATACCTTAAGCCTTATTTGAAGTAGAATAATCTATTTTCCTTATTGTGTGTTGTAGTGTTAACTTATAAAAAAACTTATTCAATATGTTTCGACCAGCCCGCCTAAGAACACGACCAGTTTTACGAGATGTCCTTGTAGATATTAACGTGCAAGCGAGGAAGCTTGTTGCGCCTATCTTTGTTAAAGCGGGAAAAAGCATTAAGTCGCCGATTTCCTCCCTGCCAGGGCATTTTCAGTGGAGCCCGGATCGCGTTGGTGAATATGTTGAAAATTTGCTGGAAAGCGGTATCCGGCAAATTCTTTTGTTTGGCATACCCGAGACAAAAGATGCAAAAGGATCGGATACTTGTTCAGAGAATGGAGTGATTCAAGAATCACTGAGAGCTTTATCAGAGTTTAAAAATGATCTGGTCATTATTACGGATGTTTGCTTTTGTGAATACACAGATCATGGCCATTGTGGGAAGCTATCAGCATGTGAAACCATGGGTCGATTGGATATGGATGCAACTTCTGAAATGATTGCAGAACAAGCTCTATCTCACGCAAGAGCAGGAACTAACGTCGTTGCGCCAAGTGGTATGATTGATGGAATGGTTGAAGCCATTCGATTGAAGTTAGATACAAATGGTTTTAGCCACATTCCAATTTTATCCTATGCTGTTAAATATGCGTCGAACTTTTATGGGCCCTTTCGAGCCGCTGCAGAGGGTGCGCCAAAAGATGGTGATAGGCGCAGCTATCAATGTGATTATCGACGTAAACATGAGTGGCAGCTCGAGGTTGACTTGGATGTTCAACAAGGCGCTGATATGTTGATGGTAAAGCCAGCGGGTTACTATTTGGATATCATTAGCCAAGTTAAAGCGCGTTATCCGGAAACCCCTTTGTACGGTTATCAGGTGAGCGGTGAGTATGCAATGATCAAACAAGCTGTTGAAAATGGGGCGATTAATGAGGAAGCGATTATTGAATCAGTGACAAGTATATTTAGAGCGGGCGCTGATCAAGTTGTGACCTATTTTGCTGAAGAAATAGCGAAAGGTTTTTAAAATGATAAAAAATATATTCGTTTTGATTTTGTGTTTAAGTTTTTTTTGCACTGAGGCAGGGGATTGGCCTTTTCAAGCTAGTGAGATCCCTCAGCCACAAGAGTTTGTTTTCAGTGAGGAAGATATCTCTTTTGACACGCCGGGTGGAAAAATTACAAAAGTAAAAGGACAGACTGCGTTCTATAAATTATGCGATTTGAAATCTTTTTTTGAAAAAAGCCTGCTTGAGCTTGGGTGGTCAAAAGAAGAAAATAATTCAGATACGATGAAGTTTAAGCGTGATTCGTCAACAGTTGAGATTCAATTGACTGAATCTGGTTTTAACACCATTGATATATTGATTGAGTTTGTATCGTCACAACAGAATCAGGTTTAATTTAACTTTATAAACTTAGGAAAAAATGAAGACATATTCGACTTACGATCTTTTAAAAAAAATCTTTACTTACTGTTATGTACGAGCCTCCAGAGGAATAAAAATTTCTCTATGGATTACACTTTTGACTCTTATATTGGGTAAGGTTTTTTCGGGTGTAGCACCGATGGTATTCAAAGAAGGACTCAATGCCATCTCTGAGTCAGGAGTGTCAACTTACCCTTTTATCATGATTGTCCTCTATGGTGTTTGTTATGCATTAGGGGGCAGTATGATGGCCTTGAAAGACTTGGTCTTTATCCCGGTTGATATGAACGGTGTCAGAACTATGGCTCTGGGCCTATTCAAAAAAATCCATCGGCTGAGCTATGATTTTCATATCCAAAGAAAAACCGGAGCCTTAACGACGATTTTTGAGAAGGGGATCACCAGTCTTGAGAGGTTTTTGCGCTTTTTTGTTTTTAGCTCCCTGCCAATGCTTTTTGAAATCTTGTTGATCTTTGGGCTTTTGATTTCCTTTTATGAAATAGCTTATTCGGCTGTTATTTTCTTAACCTTATTTTTGTATGGCTATTACACAATCCGGGTTGCCAATAAAAGAACGCACCAAGCGCGCGATATGAATAAAAAGCAAAACGAGGCAAATGCCTATGCTGTAGATAGTTTAATGAACTATGAAACAATCAAATCATTTGGCCGTGAAACATTGGATATTGAAAGATACAGCTCCTTGTTTGCCCAAGCGCAAGAAGCGCGAAAAAGAACTATGTTTAGCCTAGGTATGCTTAATTTTGGACAAATTGCTATTATGGGTTTGGGGCTTACACTATTGCTGATCATGGGATTTTATGATGTTCAGAAAGGACACTTTGGTGTGGGCGATATCGTGTTGTTGAACATGTACCTTTTGCAGCTTTTTGGGCCGCTTTCAAACTTGGGCTTTAGTTATCGTGAAATGAAAATTGCTTTAACCCATATTGAACAAGTTGAAGAAATTATGGATGAGCAAATAGAGATTCAAGATAAAGAAGGTGCCAAGCCTATTGATGTCAAAAATGGTGAAATTCAATTCAATGAAGTCTCTTTTCATTATCCCAACCGTAAGAATATCATTAACAATTTTAACTTAATGATTCCTGCCAAAAAAAGAATTGCGATTGTTGGGGATAGTGGGGCTGGGAAGTCAACACTCACGCGTTTGCTGATGCGGTTTTATGATGTTTCTTCAGGGAAAATACTCATTGATGGTCAGGATATCCGAGATGTTACTCAGGAAAGTCTGCGCAGCGTGCTTGGGGTTGTGCCTCAGGATGTGGTTTTATTTAACATGACAATATTTGACAATATTGCTTTCGCCAAATCTGGTGCCAGCCAAGAAGAGGTTGAATGTGCGGCAAAGGCAGCGCTTATTCATGATTTTATAATGACCTTGCCAGACGGTTATCAAACAATTGTTGGAGAGAGAGGTCTTAAACTTTCTGGTGGAGAAAAACAACGTATTGCTATTGCCCGCTTGGTATTAAAGAAGCCTAAGATTTTTATTTTTGATGAAGCAACATCATCATTGGATTTACAAACTGAAAAAGACATTCAAATCAATTTAAACCAAATATCTGAGGGTTTTACAACGCTGGTTATTGCTCACAGACTTTCAACAATTATTGATGCGGATATTATTTTCTTTATGCGCAATGGCTCGATTGTTGAGCAGGGAACACACGATGAACTGCTATCAAAAAAAGGATACTATGCGGCCCTTTGGCAAACGCAGAAAAAAGAAAAAAATCTCTAAAGTTATTTTCTTAATTTCAATGCTTCTCGTATATAATTACTAATTGCTGTAACGGCGGCATGGTCTGTTTTGTTTTGAAGAAGGGTTACTTGTATATCATCTAAGGTAGGAAGCGTTTCATTAAATGGGATTCCCTTGAGGTCGGAGGGAACAAGGTTTTTGGGTAAAACAGTTATTCCCATTCCGGCTTCAACAGCTGCTATTTTGCTGGCGTGGCTCATACTTGAGAAACGAATACAGAAGTTTAAACTTGCTTTGTCCAAAGAACGTAAAGCGTGTTCTCTATATATACAAGGTTGTGGAGAAAGGATGAGGGGAATGTCTTGTGCAAGTTTCAGCCTTCTTTTAGGCAAAACCCACAAAAGCTTTTCTGACCATATTTCAGTTGCATGGGGCACATCTTCGGGGCGGCTCATTTTTACCAAAGCAAGATCAAACTCACCTTGTTTAAAGCGTTCATATAAATTCAGGGTCAAATCGCATTCTATATTTAGATGAAGATTTGGATGGCTCGTACAATAGCGGGCAAGAATTTCACTTAAAAATAGACTGGCGAAGTCTTCAGGGACACCAAACTTAACATCGCCCACAACATCTTTGTCTTTGAAGTGAGAGAGTGCTGTTGCATGAAGATCGACAATTTGCTTTGCATATTGAAAAAACACTTCTCCCTCTTTTGTAAGTTTAAAAGGTTTGCTGCGATTGAGAATTTTTGTGCCAACAGCCTTTTCGATTTGGGCAACTTGTTGGCTAATAGCTGATTGAGTTCGACCTAGACTTTCTGCAGCTGTTGTGAAATTACCGTGTTCAACAACTTTCAAGAAACTCTGCAATTGAGGAATATCAATATTCATTAAATTTTTTAATAGTTTTATGATTATTATTAATTTTACTTATTTCATTTTCGGAGCTACTTATCAAGTAACATTGTAAAAGTTGCTTAATGACTTTAGAAAATCTTTTTAATTTTGATGCTCTTTCGCAGGTTATGGTGATTCTCATAAGTATAGTCGCTCTGACTGTTGGGTCGTTTTCATGGCGATATATGCGCGGAGATCAACTTTTTACTACATTTTTTAAGCGCCTAGCAATTATGTTTGCTTACTTATTAGTGCTGGTAACAGCAGACAATATGATTCTTTTTGCTTGTGCTTGGTTGGGTGCTAATTATTTCTTGAAACAATTGATGATTCATAAATCGAGTTGGACGGCCGCAAGAAATTCGGGCCAGCTTGCCTGGAAATATTTAGGAACGGGTTCAGTGATTCTAGGATTATCCTTTGGACTTATTTATTATGAAAGCGGCTTGTTATCAATTAGGGCCATCGCTCCCTTAGCGCATGATACGCTTTTGTATGAAATAGCCCTGGGAGGTATTGTATTTGCAGCACTCGTTCAGTCCGCTCAATGGCCTTTTCATAAGTGGCTCTTGAGTTCCCTGAACTCACCTACACCTGTTTCAGCTGTTATGCATGCTGGACTTGTTAATGGGGGAGGGTTTTTATTAGTTCGTTTCTCGGATTTGTTTGTAAACAATGATCACTGGTTGATGGCTTTATTTATATTTGGTGCCATTAGTTCATTGCTGGGCACCTTTTGGAAGTTGTTGCAGAATGATGTAAAGCGCATGCTGGCTTGCTCAACCCTAAGCCAGATGGGTTTTATGGTTATTCAATGTTCTTTGGGGCTTTTTGCTGCAGCTGTTGCACATTTGTGTTGGCATGGTCTTTTCAAAGCTTATCTGTTCCTTAGCTCTAGTGGGGTAGCATCTGAAAAAAGATTTGATAAGCCATTGAAATTAAACACTTTTAGAGTGCTGGTGGCTTTATGTGCTGGATCGATCTTTGCCTGTGGATTTGCTTATGGAAGTGGGCGTATTATTACAACGCTTAATACCAACAGCATTCTTATCTTTATTGCGTTTATGGCCGGGGTGCAAATGGCATTCACGTTGTTGCAGGAGCCTGTGCGTTATGTCGCAGCCAAGGCCTTGGCTTTAGCTGGTTTGTTAGGCGTGTTTTATGGCTATAACGTTTGGTTTATTGAGTCGAATCTGCCGGAGCCACTTATGCTTGTAAGGCCCTTCCACTGGGTGTTTGGTGTTTACCTAGCCTTTATTGTTTTGGCCTGGGGATTGATGATTATAGTGCGGCAGTGGGATGAGACAGGAAAATTACCGACCTGGTATCAAAAAATATATGTAAAAGGTCTGAATGCAAGCCAACCAGCGCCGCAAACAGTGACAACCCAGCGGCTTTTTTACCGAGTAAATGATGAAAAAACAGCAAAAAAGTGATCAATTTAGGGGTCAAAAAAGCCAGTTTTCGATCCAAAACAGGCCCTTTTAGACACAAAACACCCCCTTTTTTGAACAAAATGAACACCCTTTAAATGGAGACATTTGATGCTTAAAAAAATAATTGATGCAAGTTGGGATAAGATGGCTCCCTTTTGGCCACTGCAAAATCTAATTGCGGTTAATCCTTTGAATGGTTTTGAAAACTTGCCAATTGAAGAAGCTTTGAAAAAAGCACGGGTTACTTTTGAGCAAGAGTCCTGGCCAACTGAAATTGATAAGATCAACCTCGCAACAATTAAGTGGTGTCAAACTTACTTTGATATTGATCAAGCAACCTTAAAACTGCCAGGACGACAGGATGGATTCTATTCTTCTTTGCGAACTTTATTGCCGCATGATCAACTGATTCATCAAGGCCAAAAAGAACGCCAAGAATGGTTGAAAAATCTTCCTGAAACACCTCTTGAAATAATTGACATGTGTTTGCAGAGGCTAGAAGTTGCTGAAAAAGACCGAGAGACGTTTTTATTTTTACTGTTGGTCACCCTTCCAGGTTGGGCAGCGCATGTGAAGTATTTATCTGAGTGGGCGCCAACGGCTGAAGAAGATCAAAAAATTGATTATCTGGCTTTGCGCTTGGTGTTGACTGTTTGCTTATGGCCAAAGGCAAAAAATCTTTTATCATTTTATCATGAGAAGCTGAAGAATGCTGAGGATCATGACCCACGCTTAGAGATAGCAGCAAAACATGAGCAAGAATTTCAAGAAACAGTCCAGGTACAGCTTGGTGAGCAGGCAAAAAATATCAATGATGATCATTCAAAGTACGATGCGCAGTTGGTGTTTTGTATTGATGTGCGTTCTGAACCAATGCGCCGGGCAATTGAGAAGCAGGGAAATTATCAAACCATTGGCTTTGCCGGCTTCTTTGGTCTTCCTATTGCTGTTCGAGACACATTAATAAAATCAGAGCACGCTACGTGCCCTGTGCTGTTAAAACCCGTATCAACAGTTGAGAAAAAACCAGTTCATGTAAAAGCAGCACGACAATTTTATCGAACAATTCATGCTGTTAAGAGACTTTATCAAGCGTTGAAATATTCATTCTTAACGCCCTTGGCATTGGTAGAGGCGACGGGAAGCTTATTTGGGACTTGGGGAATTGTGCGTTCCCTCTTCCCACGTTTTGCATCTGCTAGCAAACAAAACGCTTCAACAGAGCTTGGTAAGATTAATGTAACACATTTTGATCTATCCTCAATTCCACTTGAAACACAGGTTGACTTTGCAGCTGGTGCTTTAAAGATGATGGGTCTGACAAAAACTTTTTCCAAAATCGTTGCATTTTGTGGCCATGGAAGTACAACACGAAACAATGCCTTTGCCTCTTCATTAGATTGTGGCGCTTGTGGAGGAAACGAAGGATTGGATAATGCGCGCGTATTGGCCCAAATTTTAAATCAGCAATCAGTTCGCAAAGCCCTAGTGGAAAAAAGAATAACAATTCCAGAGTCTACAAGGTTTTATGGTGCGCGCCATGATACAACTACGGATGATATTGCAATCATTGCCCCTGAATCAGATGAAAAATTAGCTGGTTTACGGAAAAGTTTAGCGAACGCACAAAAAGAAAACAGTGTGAATCGCCTCCATCATATTCCCCTTGTGAAACCAACTAAATCAATGGCCCAAGTACTGAGCAGTGATTGGGCCCAAGTGCGCCCCGAGTGGGGATTGGCCCGTAATGCTTGTTTGATTGTTGGCCCACGAACTTGGACTAAAAATATAAACTTAGAAGGCAGATCTTTTTTACACGAATACGATTGGCAAGCCGATGAAGACGACTCGATTTTAACAACAATTATGACAGCGCCTATGGTGGTGGCACATTGGATTAATATGCAGTACTTTTTCTCAACCTTGAATCCAGTTGCGTATGGTGCAGGGAGTAAAGTGACGCAAAATATCACCGGTAAAAAAGGTGTGATGCAGGGGAATGCCAGTGATTTGATGCACGGCCTGGCTTTGCAATCTGTGTATAAAGATGATCTGACACCTTATCATCAGGCCCTTCGATTACAGGTTTTTATTCATGGGCCTAAAAAGAGAATTGAATCGATCATTACAGCGCAACCAAAAATTGCAGAATTGATTAAAAACCAGTGGATCTTTGTCCATGGTTATGATCCAGAAGCAAAGCAGTGGCATAGTTATTAAAAGTATATAAAGAAGACTATTTTTGCAAAAATTCGTTCATGGGACATGAAAAATAAGCCTTTAACCTGTTCTGAGCCTTTTAAGGTTCAGGCCCATAAGTTGCGATGCGGCCAAATAAATAGCAACGCCCAGACCAATTAGAATAGCTGTTTGGAGTTGGTGGATTGGGATGATAGCTAGATAATCACTTTTTCGCATAAGCACCAGTGCAAGCATCATTATGAAGGCTGAGACGATACAAGCTAAAATTTTGTTCTGCAAAGATTTGGTGAGTTGAAACCACTGATTTTTCTTTAGAAGAGTTATAAGAACAACGACCTGGAGCCAATACGCAATACTGGTGCCAACGGCAATCCCGACATAACTGTAAAAATAAGCCAGAACAATATTAATGACAATGTTAGTACCAAGTATGAAGCTGGTTAAGATCATGGGTGTGTGGGTATCGCCGCGGGCAAAATAGGCGTTGGTAAGCACTTTGACCAACACAAAAGCGGGCAAGCCAATAATAAAGGCTTTTAGGCACAAAGATGTTGCCGTTACATCTGCAGCTGTGAAGTGACCATATTTGAACAGGGACTGGACAATATTGGGTGCAAGGGTGAAAATGCCAAATGCACACGGAATTGCAAGATAGAGTGCACCAATGATGCCTTTATTCATGGTTTTAAGGGCTTCTGCTGCGTTGTTTTGACTGATATATCGGGAAAGTTCGGGCAACACCACAAGGCCCATAGATGCTCCAATGAGACCAAGAGGAAATTGGTTGATGCGATCAGCAAAAGATAAATAAGAAATCCCTGAGGGTATAAACGAGGCAATAATATCTGAGGTTAAAAGATTAATTTGATAAATCCCAGCGCCATAAATACCTGGCAGAATTTTTTGGAAAAGGCGCTTAATTGTTGGTGTCCAACGTGGTTTGAACAGTGAAATCTTGAGGTGCTTATGGGCAACAAAACCAACAAGGCTAAGCTGAAGAATCCCGGAAATAGGAATAGACCAGCTAAGCGAAAAGACGGCTTGCAGGGGGGAAGTGAAAAAAAGTGTTAAGGACAAAATGGCGCTGATGTTGAGAATAATGGAGGAGGCAGAGGTAACGGCAAATTTATTCAGGCTATTAAGGACAGACATAAACAAGGATGCCAGAGAGATGAAAATAATATAGGGGAACATGATACGCCCTAAATGAACTACCAGGTCAAAAGTTTGATTTTTGCTAAAGCCCATAGCAATGATAGCCATAACTTGGGGCATAAAGATTTCAAAAAGAATTGAAAGCCCAACCAATACGAGAGAGAGAAAGACCAAAGTGTTGCTGACAAAGAGCGCTGCTGCTTTGGGATGACGGTGCCATATCTTTGTGAATATTGGGACAAATGCTGCGTTAAAGGCTCCCTCAGCAAAGATGCGGCGGAAAGTGTTGGGAAGCCTAAACGCAAGAAAGAAAGCATCTGTCATGGCTCCTGGACCAATGTACGAGGCAATCAACATATCACGTATATAACCCAGAGCCCGACTGACAAGAATAAGGCTGCTAACGGTAGAAAAAGATCTAAGCAAGATTACACCTGCTTTCGATGAAATAATTTCTATTCAGCAAGGCGTTTTTTGAGGATGCGATTAAGATCAGCAACGGATCCGCCGTTATTTTCAATGATGGAACTGTATTCAGATCTTTGCGTGGTGCTCATGCTGAGACCTTCAACGATGACATCGGTGATGCAGAATTTACCATCTTCTTTTTTGAAAACTTTCCATTCAACTTCGATGGGGTTTGAATTTGGTTTTTTGATCTCACTGTACACACGGATAAGAGAAGACTTGCCTCCGGCTGGGCGTGCGTGGGTCACGACAAAAGATTCGTTTTCATAGTTTTTAAAGCGCTCGGTATAGACATCGGCGATGGACTTCTTAAACAGGTCAAAAAATTCCTTCTTCTCTTCTGTTGCGGCTGTGCGGCGATAGCGGCCCAAAACAAACGTTGCAATGCTTTTAACAGCAAAGTGATTGATGAAAATTTCTTCAAACTCTTTCTTTTGTTCTGCTGGATTATCTTTTTTAGCTGTCAAAACATGAATGGCATCAGCGCCGAGTTCGCGGATGAATTGTTCTGCTTCTTTGAGTTCTGCGTTTGAATCTTCATTGCCTTTTGTTTTTTCATCAGTAGCTTTTTTATCGTCTTGAACTGGTTCCAGTGTTGTTTTTTCTGTTGGTTCCACATCTTTCTTTGCTTGGGCTGCAGAAATATTGAGGAATGAAAAAAACAGTAGAAGAGCGAGTAATAGATTTTTTAGAGTATTCATTAGTTAAAAGCCTCATCATGAATAGAAGGTTGTGGCCCTTCAACAGTTGAAGGTGCGCCGTCGCGGTTTAAGTGAGCACGTCTTTGTGCATAAAGTGAACGTACCGTTGCGTAGAAATCGATGGATGTTTCTTTAAGAGAATCAATTTCATCACTGTAATAAGCCCGGCGTGACAGGACCTCAGCGGACCAACGAATGTACATATAGTTTTCCTTATCTTTTGCACGGAGAACAATATTAACAGGGTCACCAAGGGTATCAACACCTTGGCCAAGAGCATCACGCAAAGAGCTAGGCCCAAGAAGAGGAAGCACAAGATAGGGTCCACTTTCGAATCCCCAGCTTGCCAGAGTTTGTCCAAAATCTTCTTCGTGTTTTTCAAGGCCTAGATCAGAGGCCACATCAAAAATGCCGAGAATGCCAAGCGTTGAATTTATAATAAAACGACCCAAGGTTTCAAAAGCGTCATCAATTTTACCTTGTAGGCTGGAATTAATAAAACGCAAAGGCTCCATTAAATTGCTGAGCGTATTGCGCACCCCAGTTTGCACAAAGTCTGGTAGAAAAGTTTTGTAAATCATCGCCAAGGGGTTGATGACAATTGTATCTGCAAAGTCATTGATCATGAACATAAGACGGTTGAACGGTTCTAACGGATCGTCAATTTCGCCATCTTCAGATGATTCTTCCACATCTTCAGCGGTTATAGGGTGGTGTCCAGATGGTGATTTGTAGATGCTAGCTTCTGAGGCAGATGGGGGAGGCGTTGATTTGGCAAAGGCAAATTGCAGACAAATCATTGATAGCAACGTAAAAAGTGTGAGGCGTTTCATGTTTTTGTGACTCCTACAAACTTTTCCTACAGTATCCTAAGTTTTGGGACAGCGCAAGTTTGCGAGGTTTTAAGCAAATAAATCATTACTGGCTCAGCTGATCAAAAAACTTAAACTTCTTAGGGTTGACAATGAATGTTGGCTTTTCGTCAGTTTCCACCAGAGATCGTTCGTAAGCTTGGAGCTGCCTGTAAAAGTCATAAAATTTTTGGTTCTTGCTGTAGCTTTTTTCATATATTTCGGCCGCCTTGGCATCACCCTGACCGCGCATCTTTTCTGCATCTCTGTTTGCCTCAGCAACGATAACTGTTGATTGGCGGTTTGCTTCTGCCTTAATAGCTTGGGCCCGTTCGTCGCCAATAGCTCGATATTGCTTAGCAATACGATCCCGCTCACTGATCATACGATCATAGATAGCGCGGCTGATTTGGGTGGGAACATCAGCACGGCGAATGCGAATATCTACAATCTCAACGCCCATGTAGCCCGCTGAATCTTTCATTTCAGCAACAATCTCGGCCATCACCTCGGAACGGCGATCTGACAACATGACATCAAAGTTTACTTTGGCGATGGTTTTGTTCAGATCAGCCACCAATTGCTGCTGTAAAAGCATCATGGCCTTTTTCAACGTCCGTGCCCGCTGATAGAATTTGAGTGGATCAGCAATGCGGAAAAGTGAGAACGTATCCACAACAACGCGGCTTTTATCTGACATGATGATTTCTTTAGCTGGGATGTCCAGAGGTAAAGATTTTTTGCTGTAGATAACCAGCTCTTCGATAAAAGGGATTTTAAAGTGAAGTCCCGGTTCTTGAATGATGCGTTGCGGATCACCGAATTTGATAACTATAACCTGTTCATCCGGCTTAACGATGAATGTGCTTGCAATGACTACAACCAGAAATGTGATTGTGGTGAATAAAATGAATTTAGCTTGTTTGGAAAGTGTCATAAACGTTTACCGTTAGTTTGCATTAGGAAGTTTCATATGAGGAAGAATGCTGCTGGCTTGATCTCCAACCACAACTTTTTTGGCATCTTTGAAAACTTTTTCAAAAGTCTCAAGCTTCATCCGTGTTTCCATGAGGTGTGGGTTCTTGCGATGTTCTTTGGACAGCTGATCAAAGTAGGCAACGTCACCTGTTGCTCTGGCGATTGAAGAATCACGATATCCAATCGCCTCTTCGGTTATTCTTGCCGCATCTCCGCGTGCTCTGGGAACAACCGTGTTGCGATATGATTCAGCCTTGTTGATAACTTGTTTTTGATAAGCTTCTGCTGCTTCAACTTCACGGAAAGAGCCAATCACTTCGTCGGGCGGGCTGACTTTGTCCAGATTGATTTCAGCAATGTGAACACCAGACTGATACTTGTCGAGGATTTTTTGAACCATTTCTTTGGTTTTGTTTTGAATCTCAGCACGACCGGAAGTAAACGTAATATCAATTGGCGTTTTACCAACCACTTCACGCAAGGCGCTTTCTGTTGCAGCTTTAATAGCCATACGGGGTTGTTCAACATTAAAAACGAATTTTTCCGCATCTTTAATATTCCATTGCACAATGACATTTACATCAACGATGTTTCTGTCACCTGTTAACATATGTGATTCATTGTGGTTGTTAAAGCCAATTTCCATTTTATGGGTGGTTGTGACATCAACAATAATGACTTCTTCAATGGGTGAAGGAAGCCGGTAATGAATTCCTTGATCGGAGGTGCGGACCCATTCACCAAATCTGAGGACCAGACCTTGCTCATAAGGTTCAATTTGATAAAAACCACTGATCAGCCACAGAAACAAAAAAGCCAAAAGCACCCAAAGGGGAGAAACTTTTTTTGAAAAATTAAAAGGGGGAAGCCCATCTTTTTTCTTGGTATGCCTGGCAACGAAATCTTCAACATTTGATTTTTTGGATTTAGATTGATTGCTGCCATCCCAGGGGTTGTCTGATTTAGATATGAAAGAATCCATAGAACACTCGAAATTTACTTTTATCTTTTAATGCACGTGTATATTTTATTAGCATGGCTGACATGAATAAACAAGCATTGCTCGATCACCTGGCGCAGTTTAAAATTCCAAATGAGGGCGTCATTTTTTCTGGATTGGGTATAGATGTACATGTTCAAATAAATGCTGAGAACGTGCGTTTGATCTTTTCTGGGGACCTTCGAGCGGTTGAGAAGGTATCGAAATGCCAAAGTGACATAAAAGAGCATCTGTCATCTTTTGTTGATACGAAAAATCTTCAATTTATTTTTTCTGGTCAAACAAAGCCTAAGCAAAAACAAAGTACTACTGGCAATACACCGCAAAAACTTTCACTTCCTTTTGTTAAAAACATTATTGCTGTTGCCTCTGGCAAAGGTGGTGTTGGCAAATCGACGGTGGCGGTTAATTTAGCGTGTGCATTGAAGGATACAAGGCATCGAGTTGGCTTATTGGATTTAGATATCTACGGCCCATCTGTGCCAACGATGTTGGGCATTCAACAAGAGCCTGAGAAAGAGGGGAATAAAGTTATTCCCATTTCCTATAGTGGTATGGCAACGCTTTCAATCGGCTATCTGATCCCGGCTGACAAAGCGGTTATTTGGCGCGGCCCGCTTATTCAGAAAATGGTTTATCAGTTTTTGATGGAAACAAAATGGCCTGAATTGGATTATTTAATTTTGGATACGCCGCCAGGAACAGGAGATGTGCATTTGTCTTTGGCGCAAATTGTTCCATTATCCGGGGTTTTGGTTGTGACAACCCCACAAAAACTATCCCTTATCGATGCAGAAAAAAGCATTGCTATGTACGAAACCCTAAAGATCCCAGTTTTGGGTTTGGTTGAAAATATGGCCAATGTTCAGTGTCCAAAGTGTGACCATTCTTTTCAAATTTTTGATGAAGGTGGGGGGGTGAGCTTGAGTCATAAAAAACAGGTTCCCCTACTGGCCAGTCTTCCGATTAATTCAATTATTCGTGAGAGTGGAGATGCAGGCACACCGTTTTATGTGAAAAATCAAAAAAGCTTAGCAAGTCAAAAGGTGGGGGATATTGCCAAATATATTGAAAAAGTTTTCCAGAAAAATTAAAGTTATACTGTGGTTTTAAGCATAATCTTTTAGCTGGTATAGCTGTTAAATTTTTGTTTTAATTAAAAAAAATAACTTGTGTAAAAATTATTTAAATAGGGAGAATAACAATGTTCAATAATTTAAAAATTTTGAAAGCCTCGCTCATAGTGTTATTTGCATTGGTTGCAAGCGCAGATGTGATGGGCAAAAGCAGTCATAAATTTAAAAAAGCAGAGGATTGCCCAGATGGATCAGGAAAGTGCCAATTCGCAGATGTAGGAATTTGTGAACATGCAATTGTCGCTAAAACTTTCTCATTAAAAAATATATCAGACCTTATCAAGCATTGTGATAATTGTAAAAAAACAAATAAAGCATCCCGATTTGGTATAAAGACTGGATCAAAATCCCCAGATTCTTTTTGTGTAGATAAAGGAGGTGCTATCGTACAAAAAAATGGTAAAGATGTTTCTAATGCAAGTGCAGGAAATTCGGGTAGTACAACAACACAAAATCCGGGTCAGATGCGCATATAGGAGGCTAAAAATTTTATAAGCTCTGCCATTCTCTAGCGTAGGATAGTAGTAGCTCTTTGGTTTCTTCCAGCGTGTCGATCATTTTGTAGTTTAACCGCAGCGGGTCTTTGACAAATTTTTCTTTTGTTAAGTGCTGGAGCAAGGCTTTGACAGGATTCCAAAAATCTTGGTTGTTTATAAAAAGTATTGGGGCATCAAGAATGTCCAGGTATTGCATGGTGAGGGCTTCAAACGTTTCATCCAAGGTGCCAAGGCCGCCTGGCAGGACAACAATAACATCAGCATTGGCATGTAAAAGCTCTTTACGTGCATGAATGCTTTTGGCAACAAATTGAGACGTTAGATTATCGTTTCTGGGTTCCCTTGAGATAAGAAACTCATTTTCAAAACTTATGCCATGAACTTCTCCACCAGCCTTTAAAGCAGATTCGGCTACAGCACCCATAAGCCCTTTAGTGGAACCGCCATAGTACAAGGCCCAGTCATTCTGGCCGATGAACTCGCCGAGATCATGGGCTAAATCAACGTGTGTTTGTTTGGCTTCTGTGGTTGCGCCACAATAAACAGTGATGGAAAATTTAGGCTTGGTTTTCATTGTTGCACTCTCTCTTTAAAATCATAATTTTGACAATACCATAAGTTCGATTAAACAACTCCATAAATCCAGGGTGTTTAAGCTCAGTTGTTTTTGAAGTTTCAACAACAATCAGGCCATCACTTTGAAGCCAATCAGATGACGTTATTTTATTAAGAAGCGTTGACCAATAGGTGATACGGTAGGGAGGATCAAGAAAGATCAGATCATAGGGCCCCTCTGGATTTCCCCGCTCTAGGTATGTTTGTGCTTTAAGGCCCACAACTTGGCAGATTTCTTCAACGCCAAGAGACTTTATGTTTTCCCATAGCGTTTTACGAACTTTGTAATTTGTTTCAATCAATGTTGCTGCCCCGGCACCGCGAGAGATGGATTCCATAACCAATGATCCAGTTCCAGCAAATAAATCCATAACACGTGCACTGTTAATATTGAACTTGAGGCTATTTTCAAGAACATTAAAAAGTGCTTCGCGCACATTATCTTTGGTGGGCCGGGTAGTGCTTTCACTTGTCCATTTAAGGGATTTCCCTCTGAATTTTCCACCAACGATGCGCATATTAATCATTTACCTTTTCTAACAGAGTTTTGAGTTCGCTCTGTTTTAACTCACGAATGGCGCCCTTTTCAAGAGGGCCAAGTTTTATTGGTCCATAGGCAACTCTTTTAAGCCGAGCAAGGGGGATTTTAAAGTGTTCTAAAATTTTTCTGATCTCTCTGTTTTTACCCTCTGTGAGCTTAAAGCGATACCAATTCTGGGAACCGACCTGTTCAAGTTTTT
Source organism: Holosporaceae bacterium UBA7879 (assembly GCA_002500565.1). GTDB lineage: Bacteria > Pseudomonadota > Alphaproteobacteria > UBA7879 > UBA7879 > UBA7879. The sequence goes on along the minus strand of DLRV01000009.1, from coordinate 10,252 downwards.
GCACGATGATTTTTTTATAATGAATGCCATCAATGCTAACCCCTTTCTCCAGGAGTTTTAGCATGGGATCGGTCAAGGTGCGTGCAAGTTTAACATCATAAGTGCGAATCATTGACTTATTTGGTTTTTCCAACTGATGAGCTAAAGATCCTTTGTTGGTGATAAGTAGAAGTCCCTCGGACATATAATCCAAACGCCCAACTGAGATGACATGTGGCAAATAAGGAAATGTTTTTTTTAGATAAGAAAAGACCGTCTGCCTTCCTTCTGGGTCAAGGTGGGAGCAAATCATTTCTATGGGTTTATGAAAAGCCCAAAGACGCCCAACCACTTTTTTTTCCAGAGGAGTGTTATCAATAGATACATCTGAATCTGGTGTGACTTTTTTGCCCAGGTCTATATGGATTTTGCCATTCACTTTAACGCGGCCAGCAATTATATAGGCCTCAGCATTTCTGCGTGAACAGAAACCACGATCGGCAATCAGTTTCGCAAGCCGTATATCTGACGAGCACATGTTCATATCTTTCTGCACTTAAGCTTTAAGAGAAATGGTTTATTATGGTTTTGGGATTAAAGTATATGAAATTTTTTTCTTTTTCAAAATCTCACCCAATCTTTTTTCAAAAAGTTTTTGAGCCTTCCAAACTTTGATTGGTTGACCTTTAATCAGATAAGATATTTTAATATTATTATTATTTGCTTTAGAAACATTAAAAACGTCTATCTCTTCAATTTGATCTTCATTAGATTGATTGAATTTATCTTTCTCTTCATTCAAAATATTATTGAATGAGTTGATATCAAAATCTTCTGGAATATTTAATATAAAGCTACTGTAAACCTCATTATGAAAAGTAATGGATTTAATTGCTGAGTAGTTCATGGTGTGAAGATAACCTTCAGCATCTCGGAGATAAAAATTCTGCAAGAAAATTTTTTCAATCATACCAAATACCATATCCTTTTCACCAATGTTAATTGTAACTCTCCCCCCACGAACAATAACGCCTTGTAAGACATAGCTAAGGCCTTTGAAAAAATCATCAACACTACTCTTGCCGCCGAGCAAAGCACCTACAACAACCAGGCCATAAAAAGAGCTTAAATAAACTTCGTTCAGTCCAAGTTCAATCAGAATTAAATAAGAATACACTGGCCAAAAAGTAATCGTGCCAAGATCGGCTACAGCGTTGATGATCGTTAGTATTTTGGAGTTGGAATGAACAAGATATAGGTTTTTTTCAAAGCGTTTTTCTTCATCCAAAGAAATTTTTTTAGCTGCTAAGAGAACCTTGTAATAAATTAAAGTCGCACCTGCTGTAATAAATGAGATGGTTACAAATTTTTTGTATATGTTATCAGACAGCTCCTTGAACCAAATTGTTTCGGGGTCAAAGCTGTTGATGATAACAAGTATACGTAAAGCAATAATCATATTTATTGCCACGAGCAAAATTCGTAAGGTGTGTTGCAAAATTTTATCATACCCGTGAAAATCAGATGATCTAGGGGTTGAAATTGTTTTTGAAATAAGGCAGAAGAGCGGAAAATTAATGAGCGGTGATAGCAAAATAATGCCGTTTATGAAAAATGCATTTACAAAAAAATCCTGGTCATTAACTATTTCAGTAAGAGCCACTACAATTAAGAGTGATATTATGATTGACATAATTGGACGAGACTCAATCCATTTATGAAAAGCTTTAGAATAAGTTGCATAAATAGATAGATAAAATAGGACTGCATAGCCACAAACCAGCATCCTAATGATATGAAGAATCAGCATTTGTATTGTGTCATCGCATTTATCTGCCCAGTGAAAGCAATGCTGCACATAGTCCGCCGCTTGAAGAGCAATGACAAGAAAAGGCAGAATATAAATTATAGCGCGTTCTGCTAAATTTAACATGCTAACAAAGCAGACTTTTTTCTCTCCTGATTTTTTAAAATGAGAGGCAAAAAAATTGAAAGATGATCCAAGAAGTAAGCTAACAGCAAGCTTGCCGATTGCAACAAATGAAAAGAGAAAGACAAAGCTTTTCATGGAAAGTTCAAGTTCTTTGTCTAGAATAATCTGCTCTGAAAGACCATAAAACACCGTATTAATTAACAGAGCTAACAGGGCCATCACAGTGTAAACAACAAAAGATTGACTTTTATTGCCACCCTCGGAGTGCCGTTCAATGGATCTTATAACGCCAAAAAAACAAATGGTGTACAGAATAAATAAAAACAAAAAGGTGATATCAAAATCTGGTACATAGAGGTTAAGAAAAGAAGCTAATTGAGCAATAAATTTTTTTATTGATGCATGCGCATTGTTCATCACCGTAAAAACAGTTGGTGTGCTCTTAAAGTCAAAAAGCATGTCTGTTTTTTGTTTTTGTGGTGATGGCTGTTGATCAGTGTGATCTTGAGTGATTTTCGATAAATCAGATTCTAAAGCATTTCCTGCTAAGCATTGTATGCTTAACAAAGCAAATACAATTATTGATAGAACTTTTAACATATGTTGGCCAAGCCCTGTGTTTTAAACAATCTTAAATGAGGCAGGCCAGTGAATCAAATTTTTTTAATTACCATTAATTGACCAACATTTGTGGTGGCTTTTTATAATGTGTGTTAATTGACAGTCTTGTTTTCAGGGCCTGTTTCTTGCTGTTGATAGAGATCTGCAAAGTTCACGGGATTCAGCATCAGTGGCAAATAACCACCATCACTTGTTGCATTAGCGACAATACTTCTGGCAAAAGGGAACAACATGCGTGGGCATTCAATAAGAAGAAAGGGTTTGATGTCTTCTGTGTTTTGCGTGTTTACTTTAAACAATCCAGCATAACGCAAATCAACGATAAACAATGTCTCTTGTTTTGATTTTGCTGTGGCTTGGACATGCAGTTCTACTTCATAGACTTCTTCATTTGCCTGCTGTGCTTGTACCTGAATATCGACGCTGATTTCCGGTTTTTCTGGATTTGAGAAATGCTTGAGAATACCTGGGTTTTCAAATGAAAAATCCTTTGTGTATTGGCCGATAACATTAACATCGAATTTTGGTTGAGCAGCGTCTTGCGTCATGAATTATCTCTTTTTTTGTATCTTTATCACATTTCATATTTTAATAAAAGTGCAGGTAATCACAGCCTCAAAAGAATTTTGAATAATAAATTTTGATTGAGGTTTTTGCCAATATCAAATATAAATTAAGTATAAATTTTAGGAAAAATAATGAAATCACTCATATCAGTTTTAACCATCACTCTTCTTTTGTTGCCAGGATGTGCGCGCCGCATTTCGCAAAACTATTATTCAGCTGCCTCGGTTGGCGAAGCTGCGCATACATATAAAGGCACTATTATCAGCGCGCGCCGGGTTGAGGTTGGCGAAGCCGAACGCTTGCAAGACAACACAACTGGGCTTGCGGTTGGTGGCATTGCAGGTGGTGTGGCCGGATCACAAATTGGTAGTGGATCGGGAAGCGTTCTTGCCGCTGCAGGTGGTGCAATCCTTGGTGGATTAGCCGGGGCGTATGCACAGGATGAACTGTCAAGACAAGCAGCGGTTGAATATTCGGTTCAATTAACAAATGGTCAAATTATGACAGTGGTTCAGGGTGCAGAGGAAGTGTACCAAGCTGGGCAACCTGTCTTGGTGATTGTTTCTAAAAAAGGGCGTTCAAGAATTGTTCCAGATCAATCAATGGCTCAGCGCTACCAGCAACCTGTGCAAAGCGCAGGTGTGCCTGTATCAACAGTCCAGAAAGCTGCGCCAGTAACTCAAGTTTCATCAGCGACTTCGACTAAGAAGAAAAAGACCTTCTACGTTCCTCAGGAAGGCGTGAAATACGTTAATGTAAATGTTGATGAAGCATAAATTTTTTAAGGAATGTTAAGCTAATTAGGAGAAGAGAGTATGACGCTAGAAAAAGTAACAGATGCTAATTTTGATGAAGTGGTTCTTAAAAGCTCGAAGCCAATCATTGTAGATTTTTGGGCTGAGTGGTGCGGTCCATGTCGTGCTTTGATGCCTGTGCTGGAAGAAGCAGCTGCAGAGCTTGGGGAAGACGCCAAAATTGTTAAGCTCAACATCGATGAAAACCCAGAGAAGTCTGGACAATATGGTGTGCGCGGAATCCCAACGCTTATGCTTTTTAAAGGCGGTGAGCTTGTCCAAACACAGGTTGGAAGCATGCCAAAATCTAAAATTATTGAGTGGGTTAAGTCAGCAAGCTGATTTTCTGCTCTTTTTCAGAAGGCGCTCTATTTAACTGTGCAGATTCAACGGTTGCTTAGCTGGAAGTGAAAAAATCTAGCGGTTAATCTTCTGCGCCCCCTGTGCCAATTGATCTTGAATTATTGGGTCCTAAAGCCTATATTACAGTTGTTAGCTTTTGCTGACTATGACGATAAACGGCTTGTGAAATAAGCGATACGGACCCGGGGGCGGTACCCGGCATCTCCACCAATTTTAAGGGGATGAAATAGGATCGACGTGCGTAGTAAAGATAAGTTTTTCGTTCGGCAAGTACCACCGTTATCGGACTATTGTTATAAGTGCTAACAAAAACAATGGTCGACGCACCGCTGCTAATGGTAACTTAAATGTTGCTAACCGTGGGCGTAGGCTAGCACGTAACGCTGCTTAATAAAACAAGCAAGCGCGGTTTGAAGGGCACCGGGCAACAGAAGCCCTTCATAAATTTGGTGTTTTGTGGGGTTTATTGATGTATTTGGAATATGAAAAATTATGTGAAAAAGGCTTGCTGCATACTGTGCAGTTGATCCTGGAGCAGGTGCAAAAACAAGGCTTGAAAGAACCTCACCACTTTTACATTACTTTTGCAACAACGCACCCAAATGTCCAAATGCCACCCTATTTGATGGATGAATATCCGGAAGAAATGACGATTGTTTTGCAGCATCAATTTTCCAACTTAAAAGTTTATGATCATCTTTTCAGTGTTGATTTAAGTTTTAACGATCAAGAGGAAAGCGTTGTCATTCCTTTTTCCAGCTTGATTAGTTTTTCAGATCCGTCTGAAAATTTTGATCTGGAATTTACCCCTGAACTAAAATCTGAAGCTCAGAATAAAGCTGATGAAGAGCAATCACAAAAAGAAAAAGTTGTTTCTATCGATCGCTTCAGGAAGAAGTAATAGTTCGCTCCTTCATATATTCCTTGCAGTTTTTATTCTGTTAATAAGAAGAATGAAGCGTCTACTATTACATAAGATTTGGGGCTGAGTCAGATAACCAGATTAAATAAGCACAAACCCACTTCTTGTTCTGGATTTTGTGCATATTAAATCGCCATTTACTCTCTTTGTCTCTTTGTAATACTCTACAGCGTAATCTGGCACAGCCTCTTAATTAAAAGAAAGAAAACATGAAAAAGACAAATTTACAATTATCCGAAATAAAATTGGTTGGCGTTACAATGAGGACTCGTAACAGTTTGGAGGCAAACTCAGAAACAGCCAAAATTGGAAAAACTGTAAGTGCATATTTTGAAAATAATCTAAATCAAAAAATAGCCCATAGGAAGACCCCGGAAAAAACTTTTTGTGCATATACAGAGTATGAAAGTGATGAAAACGGTGAATATACTTACTTTATTGGTGAAGAAGTTGACGCGTTCGAAAAAGTGCCTGACGGTTTTAAGATGCTAACAGTCCCATCTTCTAACTATGCTAAATTTGAATGTGGACCTGGGCCCATGCCAAAAGTTTGCGTTGATGCTTGGCAGAAGATTTGGAAAATGCAAGATGATGATTTTGGCGGAAAAAGAGCCTATATCGCTGATTTTGAAATATATGACGAAAGAGCGAGAGATCCTGAAAAAACAATTTTAGATATTTACATTGGATTGTGTTAGTGAAGAAAGACCTTGAAGTTGTCCCCTACAATCCGAATTGGCCACGTGTTTTTGATACTGAAGCCAGTAAAATTAGAGCAGCAATCGGAGAGCCTTTTTCTGAAATACATCATGTTGGGTCAACGGCAGTTCCTGGCTTAGATGCAAAGCCAATAATAGATATTATTGCCTGTGTTAAGGATTTGAATTTTGATGCTCAAGGGCTTGCATGTCTTGGCTACGAATACCGTGGCGGATTCAACTTACCGCTTAGGAAATGCTTTACTCATCGTTCTGTTGCGTTAAGCGTAAATTTACACGTTTTTGAAAAGGATGATCCAGAAATTGAGCTGAATTTATTATTTCGGGATTATTTAAGAGCGCATCCTCAGGTTAGGGATCAATATGCTGCTTTGAAGTATCAGCTTCTAGAAGATGAAGCTTCTTATGAGAAAACGGGTGTTGCCATGTTTAGAGATTACACCTTGGGCAAGTATAAGTTGATTCAGGATATTCTTAAGAACACTGGATTTAGTCGAATTCGTTTTGTTATTTGTGCACATGAATTAGAATGGGCTGCTGCCAAACAATTCCGGAACACATATTTCTTTGAGCCACATAAAACAGAAGATCCTTATACCTGGACTTTTGAGCATAAAGACCATAAGCATCTTATTTTATACAAAGGTGTAAATATTGTTGGGTATGCTCATGTGCAATTTTTGCCAGACAATAGATCTGCACTTCGTATGATTGCCATAGATAAGAGAGAACAAGGAAAAGGATATGGCGGCAAATTTATCTCTCTTATTGAAAAATGGTTAAAGCTAGAGGGGAGAGGGATTGGCTTTGCCGCGTCTGCGAATCAAAGGCTGGCGCTTTGATTCTTGTCGTCGAACTCTTAGGGGGTTCTCATCACATCCCCAACCTATTCAGAAAAATAAACACAACGAATAACTCTACAGCTTGCCTGCGCTTCTAGCTACGCCAAGGCTTCGTTGGACAAGCAAGCTCCGGCAGGCACTCCTAGCTCTACCTCGCTCCTGGCTTGCCGCCCGGAGCTCTAAGAGCGTAGGGTGGCGGAGGGAGAGGGATTC
>DLRV01000009.1:0-2982 GCA_002500565.1 Holosporaceae bacterium UBA7879 | reverse complement strand
GCGGAGGGAGAGGGATTCGAACCCTCGATACAGCGTTAACCGTATACACACTTTCCAGGCGTGCGCCTTCGACCGCTCGGCCACCCCTCCATGGGTAAAGTTGGGTACAATGTAGGAAATTAATCTGCAAAAATCTACGACTTTTTAAATGTAAACAAGCCGACCTATTGTTGACCAAGACTGGTATTTCTTGAATTAACGCCAAATCTCACTTATTCTAATTAAGCTATTAATTTAACGGGAAGGCATCCTTCTATGAGGCTGTTCACTTTACTTTCAGTTTTTCTATTTCTTGCATCACCCAATGTTGCAGCTGAAATGACCGTGAATTCTGTGACATTATCTGGTTCAGATGAAAAAACATATCTTATCCTTGAAAGCACTGAAAAAAAGCCACTTACCGTTAAGCCCGAGCAAAACAGTGGGATTAGGATTGAGCTACCCGAAGACTTGAGTTGGCGGGCGCCTTTATCGAATGAATCTGCCCAAGGATTGGTTGAGAACTATCGTTTGGAATCAGGTGATTTAATGGTGAATTTTACAGCCGAAGCACATGTTAAAGAGGTTATTTATAGGCAACATAAAGGCGTATTTGAAACAATTTTTATTATTGTGCCGGGACCAAGAATTGAAAGCCTCCAACAATCAGATTTGACCAGGTCAAAAAAAGAACCAAAACCAGAGATGATGAATGAGGAGTCTCAACCAGAGATGGTCAATAGATTTATGCAAAAACGAGTTGTTCCCCAAACAGTTAAGCGTGTTGATTTGGATTATGATGATCAAACCATCAAGATAGCCATTACATTGACTCAACCGGAACGTCTTAAGGTTGTGGAAAATGATCGCACTCATCAATTTTCAATTCAATTGCCTAAGGTTGCTAATTGGCAAACCGTTGAGATTGATCCGGAACTTGAACAGATAGCCAGCAGCTATTTTATTGATCAATCACACCCAAAATGGACGACTTTGGTTATTTCCATGGATCGAGATCTAACAATTTTGAAGCGAGAGGTGATCAACAATCCTGGACAAAATCCACTTTTTGTTTTGTTTTTAGGGCAAAATACAGGAATGAATAGCATTCGAACAGCTTCAAACCAACGTGCATCGATACATGTGGGTGCTGATTTGTCAGAAGAAGTGCAGAATGAAGACCCCTTGGAACAGCATATGCATTATGTGAACTCTGAAAAAAATATTGTTCAGAAAAATCCATTCTCTTTTCAGACGGAAAAACCACTCTATCTTAAAAAGACAGCAAGGTACAAAAAAGGTACAACAAATTATACAGACATATCACGCGGTCCTTACATGGCGATTACATCGGGATTCTCTTCTGGCCAAACAGGCATGGTGATGAGTGCGCCAAACACCACAACTTCTCAACAGCCTGGAATAAGTGGGTTTAATTATGGCTTTATTCTTGGATATGGACAGAACATCGACAAATTTTATGCAGGTTTGGAAATGTTTTTTGATATGAATCGCCAGGCTGGTCAATCCAGTGGAACTGATGCTGCATTGGGAGCCTTTAAAACCACAACCAGCCTTAAATATAATTATGGGGCAGCCTTAAGGCTTGGGATGTATGCTGGGCCTGAGTCGATGGTCTATATGCGCCTTGGAGGCATTGGCACAAAATTTCGCCATAAATCAACGGATGCTGAGGGCGGGCGTATGGCCTTTGCAGGCAATACATCACAAGGGATGTCTGGGTTTTTGTATGGTTTTGGGATGGAGACAGCTCTTGATAATCACTTTAGTGTGCGCATGGATTATGATCGGTTAACATATCAGAGCTTTAGCAAAAACTTGACCAATCAACTGGGCGACGTTTCAGGTAAGTTTTCTCCACGTATGGATCGTTATACTTTAGCGTTAAGTTATAAATTCAACGATAGTATTGGCCCCAATAGTCCAACCGGGATTTATCAGATTCCAACAGGATTTTATGTTGGAACAGGGTTGGATATGTCAAACACATCCCTGAATCATTCTATTAATGCACCAACGCTATCATGGGGAATGAAGTCGACAACGTTAACCCCAATGTGGATGATGCATATGGGTTATGGAGTTCAGCATGGACGCTATTATTATGGTATGGAGTTTTCCACCACCCTTGGAACAAAGTATATTCGTGAAACACTCAATGATCAGGCTAATAATGCAGTTCAAACAGTTACCGCACGTTTTCAACCAACTGCAGGACTGTTTGTTAGAGGGGGGTACACCTTTGGTCATGGCAATATGGTTTATCTCAAATCAGGTATGATTCTCTCAAGTTTCCACCGGGATAGTACAGTTCAAGGGGCGCCGCGCTTAACCGGAGATGTTCAGGGTAAGAAGACTCTAACCGGTATGGGAATTGGTGGCGGTTTGGAGACATTTGTTAGCCAAAATGTTAGCATTCGCAACGAAGTGATGCATGAAATTTATAACAAGTTCAAACTTCATTCAGCAGGTGTGCAAGAGAACTTTTCACCAAGTCTGACACGCTATCAGCTGACAATGAATTACACTTTTTAGTTATAATGACTAAAAAGATCTTCTTTATCGGTGGTGCGAGTGGGAGTGGAAAGACAGCTGTTATTCCAGCATTAAAAGAAGAACTACCGTCAATTATCAAAATGGGCTTGTAAACTCTACAAACCAATTAACTTTTATCCGTGATGACCAGAGGAAGGAAATAAACAACCAGTCTAGCTTGCAGATTTATAGCATGCAGGAGCTAAGACGTATTTTAGAAAAAAATAAGGGGCTGTACCAGATAACTAGGTTAAATATGGGCGAACCCATTGCCTGATCTGGGTTAGCTGGATTTTAGGGTTTGGTGTATTAAACCGCCATTCACACTCTTTCAAAAATAACCAAAAACTCTCTTTTGGGATACCATTAAATTTCCTCATATGACGCTTAGCCTGATTCCAAAAGTTCTCAATACCATTGATATGATTTCTCTTATCTGCAAACAGT